>CANQWB010000003.1 GCA_947627435.1 uncultured Bacilli bacterium | reverse complement strand
GTAGAAAGTAAAAAAACGGGTTAAAATTCCCGTTAATGTTTAGTTTTTTTTGAGACATTTTCAAAAATTATTGACAATAATAAAATTATCTTCTAATGAAAACTGTACGTTTTCTTCAATCCATTCTTTTCTAGGTTCTACTTTATCTCCCATTAAAACACTGACACGTTTTTCCGCTAAAGCAGCATCAATAATATTCACTTTAATTAAACTTCTTGTATCTACATTCATTGTCGTTTCTTTTAATTCTTCAGCGTTCATTTCGCCTAATCCTTTATATCTTTGTGTTGTTGTTTGTTTTCCTTTAAACTTTTCTAAAATTCTAGCTCGATCTTCCTCGGTATAAGCATATTCAAATTCTTTTCCACAAGAAATTTTATATAAAGGTGGCATCGCAATATAAAGATGTCCTTGTTCAATTAATGGTTTCATATAACGGTAGAAAAATGTCAATAATAAGATTTGAATATGAGCACCGTCGACATCGGCATCGGTCATGATAATGATTTTATCATAATTAGAGTCCTCAATGGTAAAATCACTACCAACTCCTGCCCCAATCGTGTGAATCATAGTATTAATTTCTTCATTTTTAAGAATCTCTTCCATTTTTGTTTTTTCTGTATTTAAAACTTTTCCACGTAATGGCAATACTGCTTGAAATTTACGGTCTCTTCCTGCTTTCGCACTTCCTCCAGCAGAATCTCCTTCGACTAGGAATAATTCATTGATTGCAGGATTTTTACTTTGGGCAGGTGTTAATTTTCCACTAATGGCATATTCTTTTTTATTTTTATCTTTTCCGTTTCTTGCTTCATCTCTTGCTTTTCTAGCTGCTTCACGAACCATTTTACTTTTGACCATTTTATTTAGGATATTGGTCGCTACTTCTTTATTTTCTTCTAGAAAAAATTGTAATTTTTCAGAAACAATACTTTCAACTACATTTCTCGCACTTGGGGTTCCTAATTTTCCCTTTGTCTGCCCTTCAAATTGCAATAAATCTTCTGGTATTTGTAAACTAATAATAGCAGTTAGACCTTCTCTCGTATCTGGTCCCTCTAAATTTTTATCTTTTGATTTTAAATATCCATTCGCACGAGCATAGTCATTAAATACACGCGTTAATGCAGTCTTAAATCCAACTTCATGGGTACCTCCATCATTGGTTTTTACATTATTAACGAAAGATATAATATTTTCAGCATAAGTATCGGTATATTGAAACGCTACTTCAACATTGATTCTATCTTTACTATTTTCAAAATGTACTACTTTATGTAATGGTGTTTTATCTTCATTTAAATAGTCTACAAATGCTTCTAGACCATTTTCATAAAAGAATACTTCTTTTCTTCCCTCTTCTTCATCTTCTACTTCAATGGTAAGACCTTTTAGTAAAAATGCACACTCTTGCATTCTTTCACAAATGGTTGAAAATGAAAAATGTGTCGTTGAAAAAATTTCGTCATCTGGTAAAAATCTAACTTTGGTACCTGTTTTACTCGCTTTTCCTATTTGTTTTAACGGTACTACGGTTTTTCCTCCATTTTCAAAACGAATGTAGTATTCATATCCATCCTTTTTAATATTAACTTCCATCCATTTACTTAACGCATTTACAACAGATGCACCAACACCGTGAAGACCACCGGATACTTTATATCCACCAGATTCAAATTTTCCACCAGCATGTAATACTGTATAAACAACTTCTGGGGTACTCATTCCACTCGCATGTTTTCCAACAGGAACACCACGTCCTTCATCTTCTACACTGATACTACCATCGTTATGCATCACAATCTTTATTCTTTTACCAAAACCATTGATGACTTCATCTACGCCATTGTCAACAATTTCCCATACTAAATGGTGAAGACCTCTTTTGTCAGTTGAACCAATATACATACCAGGTCTTTTACGAACAGCTTCTAAACCTTCTAATATTTTGATTGAACTCTCATCATATTTTGCCATATTATCACCTTATTCATTATAGCAAAAAAAAAGAAAAAGGGCAAAATTTATTTATATTCCTTTTTCTTTTGAATTCCTTGTTCTGTAGCCACTTGCAACAAGCCCATATCAGATGCAGAGGTAAATTCACTATAATCTACATTTGAGAACTCATCATCGCAAACTCTCCTATATAGTTCCATCATTACTTTTAATTCTTCTTTAGATTTTGCTTCTAAAAATTCTGCGAATTTATCTACATCATAATTATCAATATAAGAAAAATATTGATCTGTTTCATCACCACTAATAATAATAGGAGCTTTATTTTGGCAACATAAATTATAACTTGTTAAAATACGTGCAGTTCTTTTATTTCCATCCTCAAATGGTTGTAATCGAACTAGTTCAATATGTAATCTAGCTTCCTTTTCAAATACTGGTAATTCATTCCAAATATTATGATAACTATCAAAAATTGTGTACATTTTCATTGGAACATCCTTTGCAGAAATTGGGAAAAAATTTTTAGCTAGTTTCACTTGAACTTGAGTCTTACGATAACCTTTATCAAAATATACGATATCTTTGTTCACGGTTTCCGCAATATCAACCACGTCATATGGAGAAATTTTATCTGGATGTTTTTCGATAATATTCATAAAAGCCTTCATGTTATTATACATTTCGATAGTACGAGATGGCAATGCAACTTCTGCTTTTAAATGTTCCATCTCTAAATTACCAATGGCTGATCTAGTAGCATATAATTGCATGTATTGTTTATAAAATTCATTTTTTACTAAAAATTCTGCAAACATACTTCCATTCTCCTCCTTCAAACAACAAAAAAGAGGGGTAAAGTTACCCCCCCCCCGCATTTATGAGACATATTACATATGAATCATAAACTATACTATGATTTCTCTGTTTGAGTTGTTATTATATCAGAAAATGAAAGTTTGTCAAATTAAGCAACACTTAGTGTCAATATTTGATCCAAACGATTAATTACTGGATATCCTTTACTACTTAATTTTGTAGAAAAGCGTACACCAATACCACCAGCTTCAGTCCATTCTTTTAAATTACCACAGTAGTCATCAATTAAGATAGCTCCTGCTGGCAGAACCATTTTTGTTTTGCTGATACTTCTAGGTACAGGAATAATTTTTATATCTTTGATAAACTTACGAATATATTGTATTTTTGCATGGGCTTCATCTAAAGAAGTCACATGTGTCAAAATGCTTACATCAAACTCTTTACTATCAATAATTTTTTGTATGCAATTGATACTATCATTAATAATAGGCATATCTTGTAAAAATTGATTCCAATCTAATTTTTTATAAAAATTACCCATATTTTCCGAATTGATTTCTAATCCTAAAGTTTTTTCTACATATTCATATGGATAAGTAATGGTATCTAAAATTACACCATCAAAGTCAATATAAAGTTGTTTCATATCTATCACCACATTCATTATATCACGAACATTTGTTCATGTCTATACAAAAATGAAAAATGAAGAAATTTTTTTATTCTTCTTCCTCTTCATCATCAGATACAATGGAAAGATCATCCATATCTTCATCATCAATATCATCATCAATGACTTCATCGATATCTTCTTCCTCTGTTTCTTCCTCTTCTTCTATTTCTTCTTCCTCTTCTGTTTCTTCAGATTCATCTTCTTCATCCATGACAAGTTCTACAGAATGACGATCACGAATATCCCATTCATTATTTTCTAACAATACAAAACGTTTATCAATGGTAAGAGAAGTATAATAATCCCCTATTTTGGCACTGTATTCCTCATCACTATATCCTAATAAATTACAGATTTCTTTGAAAATACTAGGTGTATTCATTGAAGTTTTGCTTTCTTTTAATAATAAATAAGTTAAATCTGTATAAGATAACATTTCAAGTTCCTCTATTGGTATATTTTTTAAATTCATAAAATTCCTCCTACTGTTTTCATATCATACTATGCATAAAGTGAAAATACTTTACATAAATTTTGGAATGTCGATCATAATTAAATTCAACATTTCTCTTAATACATTTTTGGTGAGTTGAAATAAAGATAACCAATCCGCTTTTTGTCTTTCATCGGTAAGTCCTTGTATACGATTATTTTGATAGAATGTATTGGCTAAGACTGCCAGTGAATATATATATTCTACTAAGTGACTTGGCAATCTTTCTATAAATGCACTTTGTAGAGCCGATTCTAATTCCAATAACTTAAGTCTTAATTTACGATCATCTTCATTATAAATGGTATTACTTAACTGCATATCAAATGTTTCACTGTCCACAATTTTTTGAATACGTAGATATGTATATAACATATATGGACCAGTTTTTCCAACTACATTCGAAAACTTGCTAATGTCAAAAATATAATCTTTTTCACGGTTATTCTGCAAGTCTGCAAATTTTAAAATGGCATTGACAATTTTATCAATATCTTCTTGTTGCATATCTTTATTATCTTCTTTTTTCTCTAAAAAAATACCTTGAATTTTAGAAAATAAATCATCTAACTTTGGAGCCGTTCCACTTCTTGTTTTAAATGGTTTCCCATCTGTACCATTAATGGTCCCCAATCCTAAAAATTCAAGTTGGGTATCTTGGGTAAGCCCACTTTTACGACAAGCGCGAAATATTTGCTCAAAATATAGTGATTGACGATTGTCTACAACATATAAAATATAGTCTGGATGATAGGTTTCCATTCGTTCATAAATAGTAGCAAGGTCAGTTGTTGCATATAGATAAGCACCATTACTTTTTTGATATAAAAGTGGTGGCATTTCTTTTTTATCTGTTTCTTCAACAACAGGAATTATTTTTGCTCCTTCACTATCTTCTAAAATATCTTTTAAGATTTCTGTTGTTTTTTCAATATAAGGATATGCATCACTTTCACCATTCCATAAATCAAATGATACACCTAAATAGTTATATATTCTTTTACAATCTTTTCCAGATACTTCACGGATTTTTTGAAATAATTTTTGATATTCTGGATTTCCATCTTGCAATTCTTTGGTAATGTTTGCACATATTTCTTTAATGGATTCATCTTCTTTACAAAGTCCACTCATTTTTGGATAAATGTAATCAAGATACTCTAAAGTAATATCATCAAGTGTTTTATGATCTTGTAAAATTCCATAAATAACTTGTCCAATTTGTAATCCATAATCTCCTAAGTGCACATCACTAATGGTTTTATGACCCATATATTGAATAATTCTTTTCATGGATTCTCCTACAATTGCAGGTCTTACATGTCCAATGTGTAATGGTTTGGCAATATTAGCACCCCCATAATCCAATACATAGGTGTCTACTTTACTGGGAGGGGAAATACCAAATTTTTCTTTTGTTATCATATTCATCAGTTCTGTATGAATGAATGTATCACTTAATGTCATATTGATAAAACCTGGTGATACAAAAGTCATATCTTTAAAATACATAGAAAAATCTTGATGTTGTTTCGATGCTTCTACAATTTCATTCCCAATTTGGATGGGATTTTTGTGATACACTTTAGCAAGGCGAAAACTATCATCACATTGATAATCACACAATTCAGGACGGTTGGATACAATTACGCGAAGAGGTTCATTATATCCTAAAGAATATGTAATTTGTTCTAAAAATTGTTCTAACTTCCTTGTAATCATGGTATCACCTCATATTCTAACTGATAGTAAAATGCTTTTGTTGGTTCATTACTCAATGTCATTTCATAAGCAATTTCTATTTTATTTTTTTGTATTACTAATTTTGTTGTATGAATTGTTACATCAAATGTCATATTGACACTCTTTATATCATAAATTCCCACTGTTGTCAAAGGATAGATAAAACGATATACCAATCTATCTTCATTTTGAAAACGAATCATTTCTATTTGGTCTTTTTTTATCTTTAGTATCATTTGGATTTCTCCATCTTGATATGTAATACAACCATCATGATAAATTCCTTTTGTATTGATTATATGTTCGTTTTTTTCTGTTACATTTTTGAGTATTGCATGTATCTGAATCTTAGACATAAATTACCTCTATCACATTTCGTTAGTCATTATAACATACTTACTCTATAATTGCACTATATTTTTTTCAGTTCACTTCATATTTCATAATTTTCACATAGTTCATGTTATAAATTTGGTTTTTTTTAGAATACTAAAATTAGAGGTGACACGAAATGAAACGTATCCCAAAATTTATTAAAATATTTGGTTTTTTCTTATTTTTTTTATGTATTATTTATATTGGACTCTATACATATGCAAAGTTATCTCATAAATTACCTATTACTTCTGCAAATCAATTTTATTTATATGACAAAGATAACAATTTATACAGTGGAGCAAATCATGAATGGATTGGCTTGGATGAAATGTCAGATTATATTATTGAAGCAACTCTTGCCACGGAAGATAAAAATTTCTATAAACATCAAGGTTTTGACTACTTAAGAATTATAAAAGCGATGTTTATCAACGTGATCAATCAAGAGCGATTACAAGGTGCATCGACCATAACACAGCAATATGCAAAAAATTTATTTTTAGATTTTGATAAAACTTGGCATCGTAAAATTGATGAAGCTTTTTTAACGATGCGCTTAGAAATGCAATATAGTAAAGATGAAATATTAGAAGGATATTTAAATACAATCAACTATGGTGGAATATTTGGAATTGAAAATGCAAGTAAATACTATTTTGGAAAAAGTGCGAAGGATTTAACTCTTGCCGAAGCTACTATTTTAGCAGGTATTCCAAAATCACCTGCTAATTACTCACCAATTGCAAATCCTGAAAATGCGAAAAATAGACAAGCAATTATTTTACAAGCTATGGTAAATAACAACTACATTACGGAAAAAGAAAAAGAAAATGCTTACAAAGCAGAATTAACATATGTAGGAAAAAAGGAAAATGAAGATATTCCAACTCTTATGTATTATCAAGATGCAGTTATGAAAGAACTAGAGGAAATTGGTACTATTCCTACTTCCTTTTTAGAAACAGGTGGGCTTAAAATTTATACCAATCTAGATATGAATGCTCAAAAAATATTGGATGAAAGTATTGCCAAAAATTTAGAAAATAAACCGGATTTACAAGTTGCCTCCGTTATGATGGACCCTAATACTGGAAAGATTCTCGCCATCGCAGGGGGAAGAGATTATAATAAAAGTCAATTCAATCGTGTCACAAGTTCCAAAAGACAAGTTGGATCTACTATGAAACCATTTTTATATTATACTGCTTTAGAGAGTGGTTTTACAGCTTCTACAACATTCACCAGTGAAAAAACGACATTTACCTTTTCTGAAAATAAAACATATAGTCCTCAAAACTACGCCGAAACGTATGGTAATAAGCCAATTAGTTTAGCAGCAGCCATTGCTTACTCAGATAATATTTATGCTGTAAAAACACATTTATTTATTGGCGAAGAAAATTTAGTAGAATTCGCATCTCGGATTGGAATTACATCACCATTACAGGCAATTCCATCTCTCGCCCTTGGTACTGAAGAAATCAACATTTTAGAAATGATGAAAGCTTATTCTGCCTTTGCCAATGAAGGATATAAAATTGAACCACATTTTATCGAGCGTGTTGAAGATATGAATGGAAATGTCCTTTATAAAGCAAAACAAAAAAAAGAAAATATTTTAAATAAAAGTACTGTTTATATTTTAAATGAATTACTAACAAATTCATATGCCAGTGAATTGATTGATTACAATTATCCTACTTGTATTGGAATCGCACCGAAAATGACCAAAACTTACGCTGTAAAAACGGGAACCACGAATACCGATCATTTGATTTTTGGATATAACAAAGATGTAATTATAGGCATGTGGGTTGGATATGATGATAATCAGGAAACAGAAGTGAGTGATGGAAGTTTAATGAAAAATGCATGGGTAGATGCGATGGAAGCTTATTTAAAAGATAAAGAAAATAATTGGTATAAAACACCATCCAATGTTGTTGGAGTACTCGTAGATCCAATCAGTGGTAAACCGGCAACAGAAACAACGAAAAACAAAAAAATATTTTATTATATTAAAGGAACTCAACCTCTTTCTGATGATAATGATTTAGAAGAAGCATTTGCTGAAATGAATGGACAATAAAACCTAGATTTACTAGGTTTTATTTTGATTGATTATCCTAAGATTTTTCCTTGATTTCTTTTACTTTCGTATATGTTTTTATACAAGAAAGTAATTTTGATATTTGTTGCAGTCTAGTATACCACATTTCTGCCCCACTCAATTGTAATTTTTGAACAGTTTCTTTTGTCATCGAAGAAAGACTTTGCTTTTGATAGCGTGTATCATATGTAATTTCTTTCCCAAACCAATTAGGTATAACAAATAATTCAGCTTTTTCCTTGTTTATAAATTCCACTTCTATTGTTACTAAACCCATCAATTGACTTTGATAAATATCCATATAAATCGTTTCATCTGTATGACAAGACACCAATACTCTCTTTTTTTCAATTATATGATTTTGAATATGAGGAACATATTGATAAAATTCTTGTTCTGTTAATGGAACTCTATTCTGATATAAAGAAGTTTCCATAACTAATGCATAATCTTGATCACACTGTTCAATATATGTGAAAGGACAAAAAGAAAAATACCCTTCTTTGTATGTTTGATATTCTAGACTTTCTAGTGCGGGTATTTCTTTGACTAAAAATTTTCTTGTAACACCTATCATTTAGCTTCATCCCTTTGAATATATTCTGATACACTTTTTATCAAATCATTTTCATTTTCAGCAATGATAGGCATATGGTCTACTATAACAAAACTATTGGTTCTACCAATTCCACAAAAACCTTGACACCCAATTTCAATATCAGCATCTGGCTTTAATTTTTTTAATTTTGGTACTAATGTCTTTACATTTGTACCCTTACATTTATCACATATTTTAAATATCATCCGTTTTCCCCTCTAAAATCGTTACAATATCGCCATTATGAAGTTGAAACGCATTGGCATCATCCGTATCTAAATGTAATTCAAAATAAGAATCATCACTGACTTTTAAAAATACATGACTTAGAATTCCACCTTTTTCGCCTTGTATTTGTACATGTACTTCCTCGAGACCTTCTAATTCATATAATTTCATTTGTTTTGGTGTAATATGAATATGACGATTGGCAATAATGCAACCACTTTCTAATGTTACAGTACCGACTGGCCCTTCTATAATGATAGCTTCGCTACCATCAATGTCTCCCGAATCACGTATGGGAGGATCAATTCCCAATAAATAGGCATCTGTTTTAGAAATTTCAACTTGTGTATAAGAACGCAATGGTCCTATAATGCGTACTTTTTCTATTTTTCCTTTTGAAGTACGAATAGTAACAGTTTCTTCTGCTGCAAATTGTTCAGGTTGATGAATAGGGTTACGCACATGTAATGTTGCTTCTTCTCCAAATAATAATTTGAAATGTTTTTCTGTTAAATGAATATGGCGATTGGATACACCTACACTTACTTTCATAATGTCCTTCTTTCCAATTATATGTAATTCTATTTAAATTATATCATAAAGTATTATCATTTTCATATTCTTTAATGAAAGGATGATTGAATGAATAGTAATTATTTAGATCAAAATGTTTTTCCTGGGCAACCAATCTATACAGGAAATGGTATGACAGTTCCCAATCAGACAACTGCTCCAACTTATACAACACAGATACCATATGAACAATCTTATATTGAAAATATATTAAGATTAAATAAAGGAAAGCAAGTACATGTCCATTATACAGTTCCTGACTCTGAAGAATTTAAAGATCGTGAATTTTCTGGTATTGTAGAGCAATCTGGTCGTGATCATATTATCTTAAGTGAACCAAGTACTGGTAAATGGTATTTATTACTAATGATATATGTAGATTTCATTACATTTGATGAAAAAATAAATTATAGTACAGAATTTATTCCAAACAACTAGTAATCTTTGTCGAATTTTGATATAATGGTCCTAGGGTGATCATTATGAATTGGATTATATATGGTCTCATCATTTTTATTGTAATCTGTATGATATTAATATGGTATGTCAGTGTTTATAATCACTACCAAACCTATATTATTCGTATGAATGAAGCAGAAGCTTTCATCGATACCACTTTACGAAAACGTTTTGATTTACTAAATAAATCGATTGGTATTATCAAAACAGTTTCAAATGCAAAAAAAGAAGATATACTACAAACAATTATTCAACTGCGTTCTAAAAAATTATCTAATTTTGAATTAGATCGTGAACTATATGAAGCAATTAATGAATTTAACCAATACAAAGAAAAATATACAGATTTAAAAAATAATGAAGCATTCTTAAAAATTGAATTAGGACTATTTGAATCAGAATCTGAAATTGTAGCTGCTAGAAAGTATTATAACGATATTATTACTGATTACAATAAATTAGTTCGAACATTTCCATCTAATATCGTAGCTAAAATTACTCATTATTCTGTAAAAACTTATTTTGATGGTAAAGATATGAATGACGATATCATTCAAGATTTTAAATTATAAAAGAGTTCAAATTTGAACTCTTTTTACTTTCTTTTTCCTTTTTTAACTGTATAACCGACGATGAAAAGCAAAATCATACTTCCGATGAAAATAATATATGTATAATCCATTTTGTCAGAATCAATATTTTTTGTCTGAGTGTCCTGTTGTAACTTAATAACAATCTCTCCATCTTTTGAATATAGAAAGTTTTCTCTTGCATATCTCGCTAAATAATCGGGATCTTTTAATTTTTCAATTTCTACCTTTAGATTTTTTTCATCAGCTTTTAATATATTTAAATCTTCTTTTAACGTTTTTTCTTCTTGTTTTAACTGATATATATTGACTGCATAATAGGTAAAACTAGTGATAAAGTATACAATAACACCTAGTGATATTGTTCCAAAAAATACGAGTCTTCGTTTTGATGCTTTTGTGATTCTTTTTTTTGCCATAGCCATCACCTATTCTCAAAACGAGTATATCATTTTTTTTTAAGAAAGGCAATTTTTTTAACTACAAATTTGTGAAGTGAATGTTCTATGATAAAACCTAATATTACTGCAATTACAGCATAGGGATGAAAAATTCCATAATTAACCTTATGAAGACCAATAAAATAGAAAAATGTACTGGAAATTACAATTAAAAAAGTAGATATTATTTGATAACTCTTTTTTTCATGATAAATCCATTTATAATTCAATGTAATAAGAAAGGAAAAACCGAAACCAAAGAAAAAAGAAAACAGTAATGTATGTATTTGAGTAGATAAAGACATTATTTAAATAACTTACTAAATACACTATCTTCTTTTTCTTTTTTTCCGGCACCTTCCATATAAGTTAAACTATTAATTCTTCCTCTAATGGAAACATTTCCCTGATAAGTATCTAATTTAATAATTTCTAATTCAGAACCTTTAATAATAATAAATCCCATATTTGTTTCTAGTAAAAATTCTTCATCATCAAAACTTTCAATTTTTTTTACACCTGTAATAATTATATTTTTTCGTTCATTAATCGTAATACTATGATTAGATGAATTAATGATATCCTTGTCCATTTTGTTTCCTCCTAAGAAAGAATATGCAGTATTCTAAAAAATTATGAATACAAAAAACAAGAAAGTTTTTTCTTTCTTGTTTCATTCAATTATTCACCAATTTCTTTTTTATATGCTTCTAATACTGCATCTTCAAATAATTTTCTACATTCTGGTGTAATAGGATGTGCAATATCACGATATCCCCCAGTTGCAGTTTTACGGCTTGGCATCGCAATAAATAATCCATTGTCACCTTGAATAATTCTAATATCATGAATTGCGAAGCAATCTTCTATTAAAACGGATGCAAAACCTTTCATTCTTGAATCTTCTTTTTCTGTTACATGAACGTTTACAGATGTTATTTTCAAAGTAAATCTCTCCCTTCAGAATATCCTATACAATTTCATTTTATACCATTTTTAATTCAAAATCAAGTTTAACTGAATCAATAGTCTATTTTAATTGTTTTTGTAATGACATCAGAATAGGAAAAAGACTTAATTTCGGTATTGTTTTCCTTATTGATTTCTACTAAAAAGACATGATTATAAAGTTCTTTAATCACTACATCATACTTTTCGAATTTATTTCTCCCTAAATTATATTTTATAGTTACTACATCTCCAATATGTTCATGTAATTGTTGTTTTACCTTTTCAATTGTCATAATTCCTCCTATCTTGGATATCCTACATACATAGTACCTTTTGTAATAATTCCGCCCATTCCATCTTTTCCATATTTGGTATCATCTAAAATACCCTTCAAATCTATTTCCTTAGTTGCATCGGCTAAACTCATTTTAGATGCGATAATGGCAGGATCTAAAGCATGAATATTCACACGTTTAGGACTAGAAGCAAAGTTAGCGCCAGCTTTAATAAGTTCTTCATAGTCTGATTGACATCCTCCAGCTATGATGACTAATTTTTCATGACTTTTTTCAAATTTTCTAGCTTCTTTAATGGCTTCTACATAATAAGCACTATTCTTATAAGAAGTGATATCATCCATTTGTCCACGTTTTCGGTAATATGCATCATGACCTGTGATTACTACAATATTGGGGTTGTATTCTTCCAGTAACTCGCGAATACGGCATGAAACATTGGATTCTTTTTCTAAAATACCAGCTGCCCATATATTGGCTTCTTCATAATATTTTAAACATCTACTTAAGTATTCATTATCTCCATCAATATGTAGAATTTTTCCCGGCAAATAAAAATAATCATTGCGTTCTAAATTTTCTGGTTTAATTCTCTCTAAGAATGTCTCCTCCATTTCAATATCTTCTTCTTTGTTATAAATCTGCAAATCTTCCTCTTCACTGTCAGCATATAATCTAACATTGACTCCCTTTAAATAATAAATATCTTCTTCAATTTTAATAATTTTAAATACCATATCATTATGATAAGAATTTCTGGTAACATAATCTCCTACTTTTAACATTCTAAATTCACCCAATAAAGTTTATGATTTTATATGAAAAAATATGAAATTTTTCTTTTTAATTTTTAACAGATAGACTGATGTTTCAACTAATCTTATTTTATGATTTAAACGAACAATCTAATATAATTTTTCTCATTCTTTTTAGACAATAAAAAAGGGAAAAATAATTCCCAATTACATCAATATACTCAATACTTTTATCTGTCATAAACTATTTTATGATGGATTTCATATGTTCAGAAGATATAAAAGCTTTATGTAGATTTTGGAATATCTGACATTGATACAGATTTCCAATCATATGTCACACCCTTGTACATAACACGCATTTGGATACATGGTAGGAATCCAAGATAAGTACTTGCGATTTGTGTCGCATAAGATTTGGTTATATATACTGTTTGTACATACCACACACCACCATATATGGATAAACCCTGTTTAGTAACATTGATTGTTTCTTCTGTAACCGTATAATCACTATATTTTCCACTATCAAATGCTAATGCTTTATCTAATTCCTCTTGCGTGTTTATAACAGTTAAATTCAAAGAATGTTGTGCTAATAAATTATTTGTTTCTGTTTTTGTGTAGACATTTTTCAATTGATTTTCCAATTCAATATTTTTCTTTTTTAAACCATCTATTTCACTTTCTATTTTAGAGACACTCTCTAATAATGACTCTAACTCCGAACCATATTGTAATGCATTTACGGTATTTACTTTTAATTGATCTAGTATTGTTTTCTTATTTTGTAAATTGTTTAAGATTCCTACTAATAATACTATAAATAATAACAATAATGTGTATAAAATTGCACTCGTTGCAAACCCTTTCTTCTTCATATTCTTCATTCCTTTCACTTCTTTAGACAATAAAAAAAAGGGGTTACCCCCCCCCCGTTTACAAATAGCAAATATTAGAAATGTTTACTATTTGAAACTATTTTATGATTGATTTTTACAATATCATATTAACATATTCTTCATTTTTTATCAACTCTCTATATTTTTAAATATTTACGTACTGCTCTCCAGCTACCAATCATACCGACAAGTGCTCCGACTAACAGTAAGAAAAGAGATACTTCATAAACAAATGGTTGTATTTGAATTAAACGGATAAATGGTGAAAACATCTTCCCATCAAAATGTTCATATAATGCAGTATAACCATATATCATGGCAATAATTGGAATAATAGAACCTAAAATTCCTAAGAATAAACCTTCCATCATAAAAGGAATTTTGATGTTAATATTGGAAGCACCCACTAAACGCATAATTTCAATTTCACGTCTTCGAGAGAAAATGGTAATTTTAATGGTGTTAGAAATTAAGAAAGCAGTTACGATAATTAAAGCAATAACCATACCCACTGTAATTTTTCTTACCATATCAAATACAGAGATAAGCTGTTCTACCATACCTTCTCCATATTTGACAATGGAAACACCTTTCATTTTTTCAATGCTTTTTGCTGTTTCCCCAATTCTTTCAATATCCTCTACTTTCACTAAATAAGTATCTTGAATTGGGCTTTCTTCTTCTGTCCAATTGGATAAAGCACTTTCAAATTCTTTAGAAGATTCTTTCATTTCATTGGCAATTTCTGATTTTGACTTAAATGTAACAGACTCAATATTATCTAATAAGCGGATGGAGTCTGCGACATTTTGCCTTGTTTGATCTGTAATGTCTAAATCTAGAAATACTACGATTGTGACATCTTTCTCCACTAAAGTTGCGAAATTATTCACATTGGATGATAAAATAGAAGAAATCGCTACTACAATAAGTGTAATGGTAATACAAGAAATAGAAGCGAGTGACAATGAAAAGTTTCTAAATACGCTTTTAGCAGCATCTCTAATATTTCTACTTAGTATTCTGAATGCCTTCATTTTTATATGTTCCTTTCTCATAATCTTTTAAAATTCTTCCGCTATCTAACAGTATTACTCTTTTTTTCATACGGTTCACAATATCTGTATCGTGTGTTACCATGATAATTGTCGTCCCTAATTTATTAATTTCTTCTAATACAGTCATAATTTCCACACTTGTGTTTTTATCCAAATTTCCAGTAGGTTCATCACAAATTAATAATTTTGGTCCATTGACAATTGCACGCGCAATGGCAACACGTTGTTGTTCTCCTCCTGATAATTGATTTGGATAATTTTTAGCTTTATGTTTCAATCCAACTAACTCAAGTGCCTTTATAACTTTTGAATGAATTTCTGCTTTAGGTAATCCAAAAATTTCTAAGGCAAAAGCCACATTTTCATATACTGTAGAGCGAGACAACAATTGGAAATCTTGGAATACGACTCCAATTTTTCTTCTAATTTTATATACTTTACTATCACGTAATTTGGCAACATTAATTCCACCTACTAATATTTTGCCACTTGTTGGTTTTTCTGCACGGTAAATCATTTTAACCAATGTCGATTTTCCACATCCAGTAGAACCAATGATAAATACAAAATCTCCCTTTTCAATATTCAAGGATAAATCATGTATAGCAGTGACACCTGTTTTATATTGTTTTTTTACATGTTGGAAACGAATAATGTCCATACTTTACCTCCTACTCTCCTCCAGATACTTCATAAGCATCGGTTACGACAAAGAATGCATTTTTATCAATTTGATGAATTCCTTCTTTAAACATAAAATACTCTTTTGTCGGAATAATACACATCATTACTTTCTGATGATTTCCCGTATATCCACCGCGACCTTCTAATATTGTAACTCCATGACTCAAATGCTGCATAATAAATTTTTTGATTGCGGTTTCATGTTCTGTAATAATATAAAATGCTTTTGATTGGGAAATTCCCAAAATTACTTTATCCGTCATGATGCTGATAATATATAATGTCAATATAGAATACATAAATTGTGTCCAACCAAAGACGAAAATAGATGAGCATATAATCAATCCATCTGTCCAAAACATGGCATTCCCCATGGATATTTTTGCATATTTGGAAACGATTTGATTTAAAATATCAGTTCCACCAGTTGTGAATCCAGCTTTAAAAATAAGACCTAACCCAAATCCACTAATCACTGCTCCAAATAGTACTATTACAAATGGTTCAGTTCCTTCTATATTCATATACATGGGTAATTGTTCTGTTAATTTTACACAGATAGGATATAAAAGTGAGCCCACAATAGAACTTTTTGTTCGTTCAGTTCCTAATAATAGAAAACTTAATCCCAGTAATATAACACTTCCAAATAATATAATAATAGATGGATCTATTTTCCAAAGATGATTTGCAATAACACCAAGACCACTCACTCCATATACGATATTACTTGGTAAAATAAATACATTGAAAGCTCCTGCTACTAGAAAAAGACCAATTGTAAATTCAATATAGCGTACGAAACGAGCTTTTTTATATATGTTTTTTACAATATTTTCATCTAGTTTATTTTTTCTTTTAAACATGTGGATTTCCTTTCTTAAGATTATCATTGATAAATATATCAATATCTCCATCTAATACTTTATTCACTTGTGCAGTTTCGGTATTGGTTCTATGATCTTTTACTAGAGAATAAGGATGCATCACATAACTACGAATTTGTGATCCAAAATTAATATCCATCATATCTCCTGTAATATTTTTAAGTTCTTTTTCTTTTTTCTCTAATTCCAATTGATACAATTTATTTTTTAATACTTCCATTGCTTTCTCTTTATTTTGAATTTGACTTCGTTCATTTTGGCAAGTGACAACAATTTTCGTTGGTATGTGCGTAATACGAACGGCACTATCGGTCGTATTGACGCCTTGTCCTCCACAACCACTACTACGATATACATCAATTCGTAAATCATTTTCTTTGATTTCAATATCTATGGTAGTATTTTCAAATAAAGGTGTCACATTGACAGATGCGAATGATGTATGACGACGGGCACCGGAATCAAATGGTGAAATGCGAACTAATCGGTGTACACCTTTTTCACATTTCAAATATCCATATGCAAATGAACCTTTTACAAGCATCGTAACACTTTTGATACCTGCTTCTTCTCCTGACTGCATATCAATTGTTTCCACTTTATAATTTCTTTTTTCACACCATCTTGTATACATACGATACAACATATTGGTCCAATCACATGCTTCTGTCCCTCCAGCACCTGAATGTAATTCCAAAATTGCGCCTAAAGCATCATATGGACCATTTAATAATATTTCAATTTCACACTGTTCTATTGTAGATTCAATTTCTAAAAGTTCTTGTTCCACTAGATGATGAAATTCGATATCATCTTCTAATTTCAATGTTTCTACAATTTCAATATTACTTGTAATTTTTTCTTTTAAATGTTTTATTTTAGTTAACTGATTTTTCAACTGATTTAGTTCCTGAATGACAGTTTCACTTTTTTTCTTATCATCCCAAAAATTTGGTTCATTCATTACTTGTTCTAATTCATGAATTCTATTTTCTTTTTTTTCGGGTTCAAAGTGACCTCCATAATTCATCTATTTTTTTTGAATACGCTTGATAAAGACTGATTAATTCATTTAGTTCCATTCGCTAGCCTCCAATCATATCCATTATATCATCTTTTCAAGCGAATTGGTATTCCTTTTTTATATTTCATCAATATAAAAAAGAATCTTTTTTTTAAAGATTCTATTTTTGTTCTTTTTGACTGATTTTCTTCAACACAAAGTATCTACATTCATATGCACATTCATTTTGAATATAAGAATCCTTATTTTCAATATCATTGAGTGCTCTATAAATAGAATTTGTTTTATCACAAAATCCTTTTAATCGCAATTTCCCATATGCCCAATCTCCTACAATATAATCAAATGGTTCAAAATAATCTGTCAATTTTTCTTCTACAGAATCCATATCAAATCCATTTTTATAATCTTCTAAAATTTCATACTCCGTATCATGAATTATAATTGGTTTTTTCATAGAACACTTCCTTCTTTTATTATTATACCATTTTTTATAAAATTGGAATAGCTAAATTGGAATCGGAAGTAGCTCCATTGAGATAATAATTAGGGACAGTTCCTTGTATTAATTTTAGTGCGACAGGAACATTCATTTCGACTGTCATACGTTTTGATGCGAATGGTAATATGACTTGTTCTGTCACTTCAACATAAACCAAAACTTCAATTAACGCATTGTTAATTCCATAATTTGTCACTTTTGTTTTAATATCTGTTACAATATCTCCGATTAAATTTAATTTTACTGGTACTTTAGGCCCAATATTGGTTAAAATGGGATTATCGAATATAATTCCTGAAGGAATTTCAAAAATAATTCCTTTTTTTACCTTCTTACTATCATATAAATCTGCCGATATATTTAAATTATCGATTTGACCATTTTCTACTTTTGTTAAATACTCACTTACCTTCTCTGTTACCAAACCAGCCATACGATTGACATGAATGGGATTTAAGTCTATCGTTTTAATTTCTCCATTTTCATCCCTTGTAATTAAAAATAAATCATCAATCGATATTTGATCTGTTACTTCCGTTGATACCGCCTGTCTAATCACTTGTGTTGCCATTCTTCCTACTTGTAACTCTGCATATTCCATTAAAATTGGTGTTACTTTTTGATTGAGAAAATGGAATATAAGATAAATTGTCATTATAAAAAGAAAAATCATTGAAACGATTATATTTTGTTTAGAAAATAAATGATATTTTTTTTTCAAGTGCATTCTTCTGTACATCCTATTCACCACTATATGTTATGTATAAAATATAGGAATTATTTCATACTATAAAAAGGTGATGTGTGTGAAAAATATAATGAGTTATCCTGTAATTGTAGGAAAAATTGACAATACTATTTATGAAATCGCATCTTTAATGAAGCAAAATGATATTGGTTTTGTGCCAATCGCAAAAGAAAATAAAATTGTGGGTGTCATTACCGATCGTGATTTAGTCGTACAAGCATTGGCCAATCAAGTTACAAGCAATATGACGGTGGAAAACTATATTACACATAGAATTGTATCGGTAAGTCAAGATGCTTCTATTGAAGAAGTATTACAAAATATGAGTCAGTATCAGGTAAAAAGAATTGTTGTTACAGATAAAACGAAAGTGGTTGGGGTCATTGCATTGAGTGATTTATTATATCACATTCAAGATCTTCATCAATTTGTAGATACCTTAAAACAAATTGATCAAATTCATACCTCTAAGACACAAGATACACTCGAAATTGATGAATTTTATTTGTAAAACAATAACCCTTCTAAGCTATAAACATATATTATCTTAGGAGGGATTACATGTTCAACTTTTCAGATAGTTTCTTTAATAAAGTGGAAAAGAAAACCAACGTTGGCAAAGATAAAATTTTAGAACTTGCGAATAAACTACAACAAAATGATTTAAAAAATGAAGCGACATTACGTGAAATTATTCAAGAATTAGGGCAAATGACAGGAAAGGATGTTTCAAAAGAAAAAGAAGATAAAATTGTAAGTGCCGTTATCAATGATCAGGTTCCAAAGGATTTAGATAAATTTATATAAAGAAAAGCTGATTTATCAGTTTTTTTCATTTTTAGGTATATATATCCTTAATTCTGCATACAGTTTAGTGAATTATGGAAAGTAGGGATTATATGGAAAAAATTGATATCATCAAAAGTATTACAGAACGAACTGGTGGAGATGTTTATTTAGGTGTTGTTGGAGCAGTTAGAACCGGAAAATCAACCTTTATAAAAAAAGTAATTGAAAACCTAGTTGTTCCTAATATTGAAGATGAATATGAAAAAAAACGTGCACTTGATGAAATTCCTCAAAGTGCACAAGGAAAAACCATAATGACAACAGAGCCCAAATTTGTACCAAGTACTGCGGCTAATATTCAAATTGATGAATTTACTTCTAGTATTCGCTTAGTAGATTGTGTAGGATATGTGATTCCTGGTGTCAAAGGTTATGAAGATGAAAATGGACCTCGTATGGTAAAATGTCCATGGTATGATGACGAAATACCATTTGTAGAAGCTGCTGAAATTGGTACTGAAAAAGTCATTCGTGATCATTCATCCATTGGAATTGTTGTAACAACGGATGGATCATTTGGAGAAATTGCAAGAAACAATTATGTAGAAGCAGAAGAACGTGTGGTGAGTGAACTAAAAGAAATTGGAAAACCATTTATTGTGATTCTAAATTCTAGTCATCCAATGTTACCAGAGACAGAAAGACTGGCTGAAAAACTACAAGAATCTTATCAAGTACCGGTTTTACCAATCAGTGTTGAAAATATGACAGAACGTGATATTTATAACATTTTAAGAGAAGCATTATATGAATTCCCAGTATTAGAAGTAAATGTAAGTATGCCAGAATGGATTGCGTGTCTTTCACCAAATAATTGGCTCAAAAAAATTTATATTGAAAAAATACGTGAAAGTGTTACCGAAATTGATAAATTAAGAGATATTGAAACTATCGCAAATCACTTTACCGATTGTGAATATATTAGTAAAGCTTATTTATCTGATGTCGATACTTCTACTGGAATTGTAACTGTTACATTGCAGGCGCCAAAAAATTTATATAATCAAGTATTAAAAGAAATCATTGGTATCGATGTAGGCAACCGTGCAGAACTACTCAAATTATTCCAAGATTATCAGGAAGCAAAACAAGAATACGATCAAATCAAATCTGCTTTAAAGATGGTAAAACAAACAGGTTATGGAGTGGCATCTCCAAGTTTAGCAGATATGAAGTTAGATACCCCTGAAATTATCAAACAAGGAAGTCGATATGGTATCAAATTAAAAGCAGTAGCACCTTCTATTCATATGATACGTGTCGATGTAGAATCCACTTTTGAACCAATTATAGGTTCTGAAATACAAAGCAAAGAACTCATTGATTATCTTATGAAAGATTCAGATACAGATCCAGATAATATTTGGAAAAGCGAAATCTTTGGTAGAAGCTTAGATGTTATTGTCAAAGAGGGTATTCAAGCTAAATTATCTTTATTACCTGAAAATGTTAGATTTAAATTACAAACAACTTTGTCAAAATTAGTCAACAAGGGATCTGGAAACTTATTTGCAATTGTATTATAAAAAGCACTAACGTGCTTTTTTATCTGTAATATTTTTTTACTATATCCATCTGTATGTTTTGTTTTTTAAAAGGAAAATACAATCTAGAACCCTATTAGATATCATATAAAATTCTATATATTTAGATTTTTCTCTTATTATAAATTAGAGTTCTCCTTTATTTTTAAATTGTAAAACAATCGGTGTTCCTTCAAAATCAAATGATTCTCTAATTTTATTTTCTAAATAACGTTCATATGAAAAATGGATTAATCCTTTATTGTTCACTTGAATTTGGAAAGTAGGTGGACAAGTACTTACTTGTGTTGAAAAATAGATTTTTAGTCGCTTTCCTCTAAATGACGGTGGTAAATTTAGATTATAGGCATCTGCGATAACATCATTTAAAACACTTGTCTTAATTTCTTTTTTACTATTTTCATACACTTTAATAATTTCTGGTAACAATGTATGAATTCTTTTTTTAGTAAGCGCTGATAGAAATACAATTGGTGCATAAGATAAAAATTGAAACTCAGCACGTAATTCTTTCGTAAATTGTTTCATTTTTTCATCCTTATTCTCTACAGTATCCCATTTGTTTACTACAATAACAACTGCTTTCCCGGCATCTAATGCATAACCAGCAATATGTTTATCATGTTCGATAATTCCCTCTTCTGCATTAATAACCAAAAGACATACATGAGAGCGATCAATTGCTTTCATGGCACGTAATAAACTGTATTTTTCTATTTTTTCATAGACTTTTCCTTTTTTTCGCATACCAGCTGTATCTATTACAACAAATGGTTTTCCATGGTAACTAAAAGGGGTGTCAATTGAATCACGTGTGGTTCCTGCAACATCACTTACAATTGCTCTTTCTTCATTTAAAATGGCATTGACCAAACTGCTTTTTCCCACATTTGGTCGTCCTATAATAGAAAATTGAATAGTACCATCTTCATAAGGTTCATCAGTATATGTATTAAAATCTTCTACAATGCATTCTAGTAATTCATCAACGCCTATATTTTGTTCGCCACTCGTTTCAATATAATGTGAAAATCCTAATTCATAAAAGTCATATATATATTCTTTTGATAGTTTACTATCTACTTTATTAATGGCAACTATTACTTTTTTACTACTTTTTAGAAGCATATCTCTTACTAACAAATCATTACTTGTAAGGCCTTCTTTGGCATCAACAACAAATACAATGACATCAGCTTCTTCAATCGCAAATTCAGCTTGCATTTTAATTTCTTGGTTAAAGTTTTCATCAGAACCATCAATTCCACCCGTATCAATTAAGTGAAATTGGTAATCTTTATAACGGACATTTCCATAAATGCGATCTCTAGTGACCCCCGGTGTATCTTCTATAATAGAAATTTTTTTACCAACTAAGCGATTAAAGATCGTAGATTTTCCTACATTAGGTCTACCAACTAGTGCAACGACTGGTTTTTTCATATTTCCACCTCTTTTTACTATTATAACATGTATTTCTAAAAGTAAATTCCATTTTTAATAATTTGATAAGTATCCTCATTATAATAAATAGTCGCATATTCCAAAAGTCGTCCTAAATCAATATCATGAATTTTATTTTTTGGTTTTACATACCATTTTCCATGATAATAAATAGTGTCATAATCTTGTTTATTGAATGAAAGATACTCTTCTAATTCATATAAAATCGGTATTTGATGCACACAAATGCGCATATCAATTTGGTTTTCATCATATACATAATAATCTAATTCTTCTTTTTCCATTTCAATAATTGCTCCGTAGCAATCATCTAAATAAATATCAATTTGATAATATCCACTAATTTCTATATGATATTGATCGTGTAATTTGCAAAACAGATTTCGAAAATAATTTTCTAATTCTTCTTTATCTTCGAAGTCTATTTTGGAAATAGATAAGTGATTTAAAAAAAGAATCATGTTTGATTCATCATATAAAGTCAGTTTCATATAATCACCTAACCTATTTTATGTAAACTGATTCTTTTTGCGACCGTAATCAAATGATTCTCTCTATTTTTTCTTGTACTTCGACTTTTCCAGTTTTTGTGATATTGGAAAATACGATAAAGTCATCTCCTACTACTAGATCTAACTCATTTAATATCATACTTCTCTGTGAATGTTGTTTCGTAATTCCAACTTTATCTGCTTTCGTGGCAACAATAGTAACTGGAATTTTATAATGTTTTAAAAAATCATACATTAAAATATCATCACTACTTGGTTTAT
The DNA here is from genome assembly GCA_947627435.1 of uncultured Bacilli bacterium. Taxonomy (GTDB): domain Bacteria; phylum Bacillota_I; class Bacilli_A; order RF39; family UBA660; genus UBA5026. The sequence continues at coordinate 51,272 of CANQWB010000003.1, read as the reverse complement.
GACGAAAATCAATTAACATAAATACTTGTTTTAATGTATCACGATTGGTTAAATAGTCTTCCATCATTAATCCAAATTTTTTCTTTTTATTTTTACTTAGTTTTGCAAATCCATATCCAGGGGCATCAACAAGATAAAAGGCATCATTGACTAAGTAAAAATTAATAGTCTGTGTTTTTCCCGGTGTTGAAGATGTTCTGGCATAATTTTTACGATTAATCAATGTATTAATAAAGCTACTTTTTCCAACATTAGAACGTCCTACCAATAAAAATTCAGGCTTATTATCAGTTGGATATTGACTACGTCTTACAGCACTCACTGTCAAATCCACAGAATTTATTTTCATTTTTACCACCTTACTATTGTTCTTTTAAACGAACTCAATTATAACATGATATTCTAAGAATGTCAAAATCTGAATCTTTAATTTTTATTTTTTTCCGTATTTTGTCCTTTTTGATTATTCGTGTCATCATTTGGAGACACATATTTATTTTCCTCTGTATTTTCTCCTTTTTGATTATTTTCTTCTTGGTTAGTTTCATGTTCTCTTCCGCCACTACCATGTGAAGCACCACTATTGGGATTAATATGATGGCCGCCTCCGCCTTCACTCTCTTCCGTATTTTCTCCTTCTTGATTATTTTCAGATTCTGGTAATTGACAATCACCATTTACAAAACAATCAATACAACCTACGATATTTTCATTATCGGCACCAATTGCATTAAATACAAATTGAGTAATTGCAACTGCAAAGAAGATAAATACAGCTGCCAATGCACGTCTAATAAAACGACTCTGAGATTCTTTCATTTGCTTTTCATCACTGGATATTACTGATCTTGCAAAGTCAAACATTCCCATTAAAATAAGTAAAATAGGAACTATAATTTTAATTAAATTAAGAATATTACTGGTAAAAACCGGTAAAGCTGGTGGAATATCGCTTATGTTACATCCTTTGGCTGAAACTTGCATTTGTCCTATAAAAAAGAAAATTCCTATGTAACTGCACCATTGAATTATTTTATATGTTTTTTTCATTTTTTAACTCCTTTGTGATATATACAGCTTTATTATATATGATTTTTTAAATAATATCAATATTCTACCATCTAGAAAAAGATTGTATCACAATTTCTATCCACCATATAAATCATAATAGACATTTTTATTTTTTAATAATTTTCTATGTGTCCCCACTTCGGCAATTTCATTATGGTCTAAAACAATAATTTGGTCTGCAGACTGTACAATTTCTTTTTCTCTTGAAATAATCACAATGGTATGATCCCCTTTTAATTCTTGTAGCAAATTCATTACAATTTGACTGCTTTCTTTCTCTAAAACACTAATTGCTTCGTCAAATAACATAATTTTTGATTGTTTTAAAAATACTCTAGCAATCGCAATCAATTGTTTTAAATTATTTGATATGTTGTCTTCTTTACTGATAATAGGTGTGTCATATCCTTTTGATAAACGTAAAATATCATCATGAATTTGTAATTTCTTACAAATTTCTACAATCTTATTAAAATCTTGTTCCACCAACATTAAATTTTCTTTAATAGAACCATCAAAGAAACTAGGAATCTTTCGAACAGAAGAAATTAAATTATAATAAAGTCTTCCATCAATTTGTTCAATAGGTGTTTCATCTATTTGAATTTCTCCATTGTGTTTCTGATTTAATTTCAATAATAAATCAATGATACCAGTCTTACCACTACCCGCTTTTCCCGTAATGACCGTAATTTGGTTGGCAGGAATGGTGAAATTAACTACATTTAAAATAGGATCATTTCTATTTCCATATAATACATCTTGAAAAGAAATATTTCCTTTAAAATTTGAAATTTTTGTATTTCCATTATCTTCCTGATTATGAGAATATTCTAAAATTTTATTGAATCTTGAGAAGGATACTTTTAAATTTTGCAACTCAATACTAACTGTATTGACCACTTCAAAATTATCGACAATTTTTTGATAATAATTATAAATTAACATAATGGTACCAACTGTCATCTCACCTTTAGACATCAAAAATAAACCAAAAAATACAAGTATAAAACGTGCAGATTGTATCATAGCGAGTACAAATACTTTTACATTGACTACAAAGCAGTCATATTTAGCATATGCATTTAAATAATCGATACTTTTTTCTTTCATATGCCCATTGATATAATCTAATACATGTAAGCCCTTAATTTCTTTAATACCCAAAAATATTTCTTGAATTGTAGCGGTTTTTTTATCTAATTTCATTTTACGATAGGAATTCAATTTTTGTATTTTTCCGCTACAAAGGGCATACACCAAAATCATCATAAAGCATATAAAAGCTGTCAAACCAAATACAAATAAATTGATAGAAAGAAAATATCCAAATATAATAAAGATCTCAAATATTTGTACCACTCTGATCACACCATTGGAATAGAACGAACAAATGATATCAATATCGTTATTTAAAATATTTTCATATTCACCTAAACTAAAACGGGATAAACTATAAAGAGAATTTTGAAAAGTCGAATAAGTCGCAAGTTTGGTATATCTTTTATATAAACGATTGTAGAGTTTCCAATAGAAAACACTGTTGATGGATTCTATGATGTAATATCCAATATACACAAGTAAGGCAATGATAATAATATGATAAGCTTTTTCAAAATTACCTTTAGATGCAAAGTCAATCGCATTACTGTACCAAATCGGAATGATTAACAAAATACCACGCATCATAATAGAAGTAATTGCCTTTATAAAAAATTCCTTCCAAGTACGTCTTAATATCTTTTTATTTTCTATTTTAATTCTTGTTTTTTCTTTTCTTCTCATTCTAAATCCACCTATATTATTTTAAGTATAACATAAAAAAAAGAACAAAATTATATTTGTTCTTTCCATTTGACACATTTTGTCATTATAAATATTCTTTTAATACTTCTACACTACGTTCTTGCATTGAAACATATTCATTGATGATATTTGTAACTTCTTCGTCCATATTCTTTTTATTTAAAATCTTCTTTCCTTCAATAATACCCATGTTTACGCCATTAAGTAATAGTTCCGCAATTTTAGAGTCACTATGGTCGGTCATGGTTTTCATTTCAATCCCATACCAAGTCATCATTTTATTCATTGCACTTGTTTTATGTGGTTCTCCATTATTATATTTTGGATAAACTTCTTCAATACGTTCAGCGATTTTTTTATACTGTGCATATTCCGTATCCAATACCTCTTTTAAGTTGTTATCCTCTACTTTATCTAGTACAAAATGCAAAGCATCCATACCCATACAAGCCCCTTTATGAATTTCATCTAATGCGTTAATGTTTTCTTCCATATTTTTTCCTCCTACTATAAATATGGACCATTTATGTTTTATTTATACAATAGATAAGAAGAAAAAAAATCTATTCTTTATCCCAAATATTGAATCAACATGGTTACAACTGGATTTGCAAAGTAGGATGCTGAAGTAGTCAAAGATAAATCTGGTGTATTTAACCGAATGGATTGTCGAGATAAATTTACGAGTTCAAATACATTATCTGGACTATCGACAATAAACATACCTTGCCCTACAATCGCTTTATTTTGTTCGTTCATATACCAACAACTAGCACCTGCATATAATGTACCATCGTATAATCTTCTAAAACCAACAGAAATTAAATCATTTGGTGAAGCATCACTGATTGTTCTATATCCGTATACAATAAAATCTATACGATATACGCCTTCCTTGGCAAATTGCATCGTACGCATACTCGTATCTATCGTACATAATTGTGTATTATCCATGGCAACTCTAGAAAGCGGTAAACGTTCACTTGAAGAAACTTCATACCCATTTGGATCATTGTTATTGTAAGTTACAATGTATACTGTACCAATTTCTTGAGGTCCAGCTGGTCCCGTTGGGCCGGTTGGTCCTGGTACTCCTTGTGGTCCTTCTAACCCTTGAATACCTTGTACTCCTTGTGGGCCACGTAATCCTGGAATACCCTGTTCGCCTTGCGGTCCTGGTAGTCCTTGAGGCCCTCTAATCACACCAACGTCCTCCCATGTCCTCGTTTCAGGAGACCATACATATAAATCAGAGCCTACCAAATAAGAATCTCCCGGATTTCCTGTGGGATGCGCTGCATTTAGTTGACCAACATCATCGTAAGAACCTAAAATTGTAACACTTGTTCCAGAAGGACCAGTTGGTCCTGTCGGACCGGATTCACCTGTAGGTCCACGTGGAATTACAAAATTTAAAATATGTTCATCGCCACTACCTGTATCTACAATGGTTGCATCTTCTTCTGAAACACCTGTAATGACATCACCAATGATAATAGTTGCGGAAGGGCCTGGTTCCCCTTGAGGACCTATTTCTCCTTGTGGCCCAGTTGGTCCTGTTGCACCTGGTATTCCTTCAGGGCCTGGCATTCCTTCTAACCCCATAGGACCGGTTGGACCTGTCGGACCTACGATTCCAGTTTGAATATAAAATCCTTCTGGTTTACAAGCAGCACTTTGTTCAATCTTATCTAATGCCTTTTTGGTATACTTACCACATGGATTATTTTTACATGGAAACATAGTGATTCTCCTTTCTACTTTAAGATATGCAAAAAAGACTTTTACAACTATTGTAAAAGTCTTTCTTTTTACTAGAATAATAATGATTTTTGAATTTTTAAAATATACCAAATATACTTGCTACACCATTGATGATAAAATTAGATGCAATAATACTAGTTACTATGCTGAAAATAGAAAAACTTATTTTGACAAATACATCTTTTTTAGATTCTATGGCACTCATTATATAAAACAAGCTAAATACGTAAATTAAAATGTTGTCTATCCACATAATAACATTAAATGGTGTACTTACTACTATATTATTTAAATTTGTTGTATCATATGTCCAATCATAAATCATATTGGTATATATAAATGCATTAATGATTAAACTAATCATAGTAAGTACGATTAAAACGATTCCTACAATTTTTTCAAAATTTTTAATTTCTTTTTTCATTTAGTCCTCCTTATGATAAGGATAGCATATATATACTTTCAAGTCTATCTTTTTTCATAATACAAAAGACAAGTCATTGTCAATTATTCAATTATCTTTATTATTTAACTGCATTATATATTTGTTTTAAAATATATCCCTATTACATTTGTTCTAGTAATTCATTTTTTGACCTAAAAAATGATGAATATTCAACTTTGTTCATTCTAATTTTATGGAATTCCGTAAAAATAAATCACAATTTTTTATGTTAGAAGAATCAGCCATTCAAGAGGGAAAATAAACAAATTAACTGTTCACTTCTATTATACGAATCGCGTATCTTTTCTTTATGATTTTACATATATTTTGTTTTTAAAAAGTGTATCAAAATAACCTAAAAAGTTATCTTTTATATCAATACTCAAAAAAGTTCAAGTAGATTCACCACTGGTGTCCTATGGAAGAAGTACGGCAAATTTTCAGACAAAAGAAATAGTTAGTAATCAATTACTAACTATAATACAATATATTTTTGATGCTTTTTATTTTTTTAATTTTAAATATCTTTAACTAATTGTTTTTGTGTAAAAAATTCTCTTGCCCATTGTTGAGGTCTTAACTGATGCATCTGTTTACAAAATTGTATTTCATTCCAGATTCTATCAGTAGTATTTTTATCACCATAGAATTTTAATAGTTCTTCATAAGAAAATTCAAACATTTGGTATTTATCAAATGGTGGCATTGCTTTACCTTTACAATTGGCACTATCATTGACTACGCTCCAGTCCCATTGTTCTAATGTTTCATCATAAACTTCGTCATCATTCCAAAAATCCATGATCAATTTTTGTTTTTCATCTAAAGTCCAGTTAGGATTTTTGAGTATCCAATATCTAATATCAAAATCATTAACTCCATGAACTTGAGCAGGACTTAATGAATGAAAAATACTTGCCATATACATATTACCTGTTTTCGCACCCACAGGATGAATAGAACCTCCAAATTCAGTATACATAATTTGATCATCTGTAATCCCTTTTTCATCAAGTTCTTTAGAATAATTATTCATAGCATTTTCATATCTAACAGTCCCAATTCTATTCATTGCTTCATTCACTGCAAAAGCTTTTTGTTTTTCAGTTAATTTGAGATTGTTATTCCATAGACTCGCTAATAAGTAGGAATCGCCATCGTCTATAGTAAGCCTAGCAATATCTGTATTTGTATAAATATTCTGAATTAATTCATTGTATGCTACTTGATCAACATTGTCATAATCAATTAGCATTGCAGCGCAAATTGTTATTCCATTAACTAAATCTCCATTATTCCATTTATTTCTTTTAATTTTAACAGCTTCTCTTAATATTTCGGGTCTACTTTTGATTTGCTCCCATATCGTAGATATATCCCCACTTTTTGGCAATGCATGCATTGCTCTAAATAATTCATCATCTAACTTTTCTATTTCTGACATTATAAAACCTCCCTTATAGACGTATTATACTATATTTCTTAAATAATTGAAATAATTTTATGTAGTCTAAAACGATTATTATTCTACACCTATTGTTTGAAAATATGCAAGTGTGTTTTCTAAATTGACATGCATATCAATTCAATTTATAAAAAAAAGCATAAATTCTAACATATTAAAACTCGAACTATAATAGTCCGAGTATCAATCAATCTGGTGCCCTAAAAGAAGAAGTACGACAACTATTTATTAATTTTTTTTATAGACTAATATAGAATCTTTTATATTCGAATCTTGAAACTTTAATCCATCTACTCCCATGAAAGATATCAAATTTGGATTATATTCTCTTAAAATATTAAAAGTTTTTTCTAAATCATATATTAAACACCAACCATCTTCGTATTCTGTATTTGCGGTTGTTTGATATAGATAACTAATTAAAAGTTTTCCATTTTGAGTTAATGATTCTGCTAATTTATCAGTCATAATTTTCACAAAATGTCTAGGTAAATATGTTCCTATGTTTGACAACCAAATATTATCATAATTTCTTATCAAATTTATTTTAAACAAATCACCGGTTATAAAATGAGGAAATATTTTTTGAATTTTATCTCTTGTTTTTTCATAATATGTTAAATTCTTTAAATATGGGTTACAACCTAATATAACATTGGTTCTATCTTCATCTAAAGAAAACAGATTATTTCTTATATCTACAGGTTTAAAAGTATTAAATAATTCATCCCAAAATAGATACGATTCATAATCAAGCAAGCGTAATGTTAATTTTACTTTATTATATAGTTCTTTATTAAAAACAAATTTATTATCCTTAAAAACATTAGGATAATCTTTAAATCTTAAAAATAACATGAATTCTTTTAATTCTAAATTTAATATACTAGCTGTTTTTAAATAATAATAAAATTTTGTGTATGGATTAACATCTAATATAGAAATATCTTGGCATCCATATAAAATTGCATTTATGACTTGATCTCCAGAAGATCCTACAGTTAATAATGATTTATCTTTTAGGTCAAATTCATTAATATAACCTGATATATTTTCTGTTGTAAAAGGATAAATTTGATAAAAGCAATTTTTTTGTGCACCATCCTCAACATCTATTTTTCCTTCACATCTTCTAATGGCCCAATGCATAATTTTACTGAAGTCTTGGCTCATATTATCACCTACATTTAATACACATATTAAATAGTCAATATTCAAGTATGTTTTCTTAATTGACAAACAATCAATTTAAATTTATGGATTATTATAACATACTTTTAAACAATTTAAAACTCGAACAATATAAGTCCGAGTTTCCTATCAATCTGGTGCGGTTGAGAAAGTTATCTGCAACTTTTTCCAAAGGTGATTTATGAATCAATCACTAAATATAGTTTATCAAAAAAAAAGAAAAAGTAGCAACACATTCACGCTACTTTATTATAAATTATTCTATAAATGTTTTGTTCTTTGATTTAGTTGCTCTGGTTGACTTTGTACATCTTCACTATAAGATGATTTTATTAAATCTAGCATTTCCTTTAAATTTTCTAAAGACCTTCTTAGATTTTCTCTTAGCTCACTACTAGTTGATGCTTTAGCAACTGTATTAACTAATCCATATTGTATAGTATTTTCTAATGCTTTTGGAGCAATAGATAAACTATCAATGACGATATCTTTACAATCTTTTAAACTTCTTTTTACCATAAATTCAATTGTTTGCTCTTGTAATAATTCTTTTGCAGTGCATTTATTTTCAGTAAAATTACTGATTCCATTTAAACAAATAAATGCTTTTGCCATACTAAATAAAAAATCAGGTGGAACAAATTCATAGTTTAAACAAACATTAATCATATCAATAAAATAAAAAGTTACATCTTTATCTTTTACATTTCTACAATATTTTTTGCATTCTTCTTTAAATGATGCTTTTTTTTCTTCACTCATATCACCATAAATAACTAACATATCATATAATTTTTCATAATTTCCAGAATATGCAGTTAAAAAGAATTTTCTACATAATTTAGCATCACTTTCACTTAAAACACATAAAAGTCCCATATCTAAGAAACAAATATTACCATTTTCATCTATACAAATATTGCCACTATGTGGATCTCCGTGAAAAACAATTTGTTTGTCATTAAACATAGCCCAAAAACTAGACCTTATATAACTATTTATTGCAATAATAATTCTTTTTTTATTTTCTTCTGTTAATTCTGTTTTGTTAACAGTTTTAGTTTTAATAAATTCCATAACAATTACATTATCAGTACAGTATTGCTCATACAATTTAGGAACTTTAATCAATTTTGTGTTGCTTACTTTACCATTAACACTGTTTGCAAAGTTTTGATATGTTTTAATATTTTCTCTTTCATGGCTAAAATCAGTTTCTTGTTTTATCCATTCCAAATATAAATCTAGTGCATGATCTCCACCCGTAAAATTACTAAACTTTATTACTTTACCAAATCTATGAATTATTGCTCTAATTCTTTTTATATCATCATCAATATTATTAGTAATATCCTTTCTTTTAATTTTTATTGCAACTTCCTCACCAGTTGCTAATATTGCTCTATGAACTTGTGATACTGATGCCGAACCAATTGGTTCTTTTTCAATAAAACTAAATATATTGTTTAAATCTGTCCTATATTCCTTTTTTAATATTTCTTCGATTTCATCATAAGTAATGGGGTTACAGTCATCACAAATGCTAGATAACATTTTTCTATCTTCTTCAGTAAATAAATTACCATAGTTTTGAGTTGCTAATATTTGAGCTAATTTAATATAAACAACTCCCATCTTTTCAGAAAATTCTTTTATCACAATTCCATTATTTTTTCGAAGAATAAATTTATCAAATAATAATTTAACCATCTGTATATATAACTTCATCTTAAACACTCCAAATCAAGTTGATAAGTATTATACTATAAAATCAACTTTTTTACTATATTTCTATCTCAAAATCATCTTTATTTCTGCCATTGTCACGATTTTGACAATAATCATAATTATCTTTAATATCTCTTATCTCTTTATCTTCGATGATACCATGAGTGTATAAATCTCTTGAAAACTCCATATATTTTTCTCTTGTATCATGTTTAGAGAATATCTTATTTTTAATAAGTTTAATTAGATTAGTAAATTTATTTATCAAATGTTCAATACTAGATTTTAAAGAATAGTTTTCTTCTTTTAATTCCTCATCAACATTACTTAATGTAACTGATAAAGTTTGAATTTGTTTAAATTCTTCATTTGTTTTACTAACTGAATTAATATAAGATACTAATTTATCTTTGTCTTCTTTTTTTAACACATATTTTTCTTTAGAAGTTAGAGTAGTTTTTAAATCATTTATAATATCTTTTACTTCTTTAGAAGAGTTATCAAGTTCTATGGCTTTTTTACTTGCTATTTCTAACTTTTCTTGATTTTTTTCTAGTTGTTCTTGCATTTGTTCATAATTATCCATTTCAGATATATAATAATCTTTATTTCTACCTTTCTTTTTCGTTTTTAATTTATCATTTAAGCCATATTCTTTATTAAATTCTTCAATACATAAAATTCTCATTTTATCTTGCAATTTACGAAGTGATTCTTTTGTAAAATACTTCAGTTTTTCCAACTTGTTTACTCATACCATTTTTACCACCAATTTTAACAGGTACACCAACAATATGAAGGTGCGGACTTGTTTCATCATAATGAATAATTGCACTTGCTATTTTAAAATTTGGAACAAGTATTTCTAAATCGTTAACTTGTTCTTTAAAAACATTTGTCATTCGTTTTTTAAATTCCATATCTTTGGTATCCCTTATTTTCAAAAAAAGAGAAGTAAAGGTACTACTAACTAATACTTTTACTTCTCGGTAAGTATTTTTAAATCATTTACATAATACAACAAAATTTTTATTTTGTCTATGTTTTGTTCGTGGTATAAAGTATTAGTTCATAGTCTTAATATAGTTTTCAAGTTCTGATATTTTAATCTTTTTACTTAAGTTATTGATATAAATTTCATTTGAATAGTTAAAGGCAAGAAACATATTGTTATTAATGATTATTCTATGAGGTTCGATATAAGATAAGTTTGTCTTATCAATTTTACGAATACTACCATTAATAAATATTGGAATAGTATTACAAAAATCACAAATAATCTCAATTCTTTTCTTTAAAGATTCTTCCATATCAATTTCTTTTTTAATTATATTTACCATAGACACCAACCTTTCCGACTATGATTTTTTCTAACAAAAAAACCAATCTTTCGATTGATTCCTATATCAAAAGTTCGAATAGTTCGAACAGATTTCCAATGGTGCCCTAATGGAAGAAGTACAACAACTTTTTAATAAAGTTAGACGTTTAAACCACCTGACATTATTCTATACTTTATATTGTTATTCCAAATTTCTCTTAGTTTAAAAAAGTTAATATCTGGTTCTAACATTAAAGTAGCTAAATCATCTAACTCTTTTAATTCATCTTCGGTTAAATTTAAATCTTTATCTAAAATATACTTAGGTAAATGCAGAAAAATTATTTCATCATTCATAAGAGAATGAAAATCATAAAATAAGCCATGTAAAGCTGCTTTAATACCTATAGTTTTTGGAGATGATGTATAATATATCTCATTATCGCTATATTTTCCATTTCTTAATCCCAAATAAGCTTCTGCCCCAAATATAAATTTATTTCTTGGTACATCTAATAAATTAAAATCAATATGGTATTCTAATAATGTATCATCATCAAAGTACATATCTGCATCTACTAGAACCCATCTTTTTTCTTTATCATTATAATATTCACATATCCAATGATCGCCGGCTTCTTTATTTGAGATATTGCAGTAAGTTGTAAATCCACTACGAACACGTGCAGAAAATCCTTTTGCTTTTAGAATACTTGTAAGTAAAATTGCCTGCTCTCTACAACATACATGAATTTTATCCTCTATTTTCCTATCTTTAGAATAATTCTCATTTCTTCTTAAAAGTTCTGCTATCATAGATTGAGCCGTAGGGAATAAATCATTTTCATAGTTTAAACTAGTTTTGCTAATTTTAGTCATATCGCCATAAAAAGAATTGGCATCATTTCTCATTTTTTCATCATATAAATCAAAGGGATGAATAATTTGGTTTCTTTGTAATAAACATAATTCTTTTATATCGTTTGGTAAATTTATAGCAAAGTTCTTGTATAGTCCTAAATCTGTGTATAAACTTGTTCTTTTATAAAAATTGAGTATTTCTTCTTTCATATCTATTATCTCCTCGTATTACATATAAATTATCTATGACAATATGCAAGTGTGTTTTCTAAATTGACAAACTCAATTTATTATTATATCAATATTATATCAAAATTTTAGACAATATAAAACTCAAATTTCTATAATAACATAGAAAGTTCGAGTTTCCTATCAATACATCTAACTTTTATTTTATATCCCTTATATATCGTACTTTTTACCACACTCCTCGACAAACTTTTCAAATATTAGATTCATAGATTCCATTAATTCAGGATGCCATTTTATACCCATTACAAATCTTTTATTTTCAAGTTCTATTGCTTCAACTGTGTTATCTAATGGACATTTTGCTACAACTTTATATTCTTTTATTTCTTCTTCAATTGCCGTAAATGTATGTATACTATTAACAATTAATTTTTTGCTTTTTAAAATATTAAACAATTTTGAATTTTCGATTAAATTTACTTCATGTGCAACTTTTGAACCAAATTGATTATGAAAAATATTAGAATCCATACGAACATAGCCACCTAATGCTCTAATTAAATTATTAAATCCTGAACATATACCTAAAATTGGAATATCTCTTTTAATGCAAATTCTAGCTATTTCTTCTTCATATTGATTGCTTACTAATCCACCCTCTAATACTACGCCATCTAATTTTGAAAGTATATTTTCTAAATCTTCTTTTTCCTCATTAGTCAAGATACAACTGTCTATTTCTTCATCAATTTTAAAATCTAGTTTTTTATCTGTTGGTAATAATCCAATAACTAAAGCACCATTTTGCACAAGGACATATCTTATATTATCAACAATTTCCATATAATGCCACATATCAGTTTCTATAGATGGTTTACTAACAATCCCAATAATAGGTTTGTTTAATTTTGTCATATTTTTAACCTCCATATTTTAAATTAATATTAATTTACTATGTCAATTTGCAAGTGTGTTTTCTAAATTGACAAGCATATCAATTAAAATCTATAAATATTTTAACATAAATTAAAACATTTTAAAACTCGAACAATCAAAGTCCGAGTTTCCTATCAATCTGGTGGAGCTGAGGAGAATTGAACTCCTGTCCGAAAATACCCTACCAACAGCTTCTACAAGTTTAGTTGGTTATTTTATTTTCTAATATATGTTAGTAACCAACAACCCATATATTAGTAAGCTCATAAAATTCATTGTTATCACTGAGCAAAATAACAACATATCCTACTTAATCGAGCCTTCTTAAATCCCCGTAGGAAAAGGATAAAAGAAAGCACATTTCCTAAATCCGATTAGGCGAAGGCTACAGTATTCTTAGTGAATAAAGTAGCGAATGTATTTTTTAATTTGTTTGCGTTTATTTTTATTTGTACGTAAGGTGTACCTCCCACTTGCAACTGGAAGCGGAATATATCCGTCGAAACCAAAGCAGCCCCGTACATGCGATTATAGCATATATTTAGTCGAAAAACAACTATTTTAACGTTTTAGTAGGTGTTTTTAACTCTAAAATATTAAATATTATTTCATAAAGTTTATGTCGATTGGTTCCACTTGTATATGATAATACCAAATTTACTCCTATCGTTTTTTTCATTTCTTCCAATTTTTCCTTACGCAAATCATCTGGTAATATTTTCAATAATACCTTTATATATAAAATGAGAATGATAGTTTCATTTTTCATTGTATTATCTGTAAGGGATAACAAATATTTTGTTACATCTTCTAGTGTAGGTAATACAAGCTCATATAAATCTGATAGTGGAATTTCATAAAAACTATATGCCATCATAGGGTCATTAAATAATATTTTTTCTTCCAAATTGGGCATATAAGATAATAACATATATTGATAATCAATTAAATAATTTCTTTGTACTGGTGTTAACATGTTTGATTTTAAACATTTTATAATCTCTGTCATTAGATTTTCTTGTAAATTGACTGATATATTATCATCCATATTATAAATTGTATTTTCAAAATCTTGGTCTTTATGTTCAAAAACACGAAGTAGTAACAAAAAATTTTCAGGAATCATTTTAAAATAACCACTCATACTCTCCAGTTGTGTATCAAGATATGCATTTAATTTTTCATCTTCTTCCTCTAAATATGTTTGCTGTTCCAGTTCTTGTTTTTCAATTTGAACACACAATGGTAAAAGAGAAACTAAATTTCTATATTCATTTGTATCTTTTTTATTTTGTTTTTCTAAGTCTGCAAGTTTCTGATACAAATGTATAATTGTTCTAGACATTTGATATTTTTCTTTTGTCACTATAATCACCTCTTCAGGTATTTATTATTATAATCTATTTTACGTATTTGTCAAAGAAAAAATTAGAAAGACTTTTGTTGCTTTCTAATTTCTCTTTCCATATCTCGTTTTTTGATACTTTCTCTTTTATCGTATAACTTTTTACCCTTTGCGACTCCTAATAATAACTTCGCATGATTTTTTACAAAATAAAGTTTAATAGGAATTAAAGTATAGCCATCTATTTCTACCGCATCTCTAATTTTCCAAATCTCTTTTTTATGTAACAGCAACTTTCTAGTTCTTCGTTCCTCATGATTAAATATATTACCTTCTTTATAAGCACTAATATGCATTCCTAAAATAAATATTTCTCCATTTTTTATAATTGCATAACTATCTTTTAAATTGGCATTACCGTTACGAATAGATTTGATTTCTGTTCCCGTTAAAACAATACCGGCCTCATAAGTTGCTACAATTTCATAATCATATCTTGCTTTGCGGTTGTTGATCTCTATCATATATTCACCCCCAAGATGAAAATTTATAATTCTTTTTTACCATACTTTTCATGGTTTTTATCATCTGCTATTACAAAATCGACTGTTCTTAATTCTTTATTTGCCGCTTTTACAATCACAGATACAGTATCGCCTAAACGATATCCTTTTTTATTTTTCACACCACGTAATGTTAAAGTCGATTCATCATAGATATAATGGTCATCCGTTAAATCATCGACGCGAATCAAACCTTCTACTAAATTAGGTAATTCCACAAACATACCAAAACTCATAATACTACTAATCATACCTTGATATTCTTCCCCAATATGTTTCATCATGAATTCAGCTTTCTTCATATCATCTACTTCACGTTCACATTCAACAGCATCTCTTTCTTTTTGTGATGTATGTTCACATAAAATAGGTAGTTCACGACTCCAGTAATCAATCATATCTTTGTTTACTTGATGTTGAAATAAATATTTACGCAGCAAACGATGAACTGTGGTATCTGGATAACGACGAATTGGTGATGTAAAATGGGTATAACATTTACTTGCTAAACCAAAATGTCCAATATTATTCGAATCATATATTGCTTTTTGCATACTTCTTAATAACAAAGAAGATAACATATGATATTCTTTTTTATCACTTAATTGTTTTAATATATCTTGCATTACTTTCGGATGCATTTTTTTAATATCACCTTTAATATGGTAACCTAGACTACTGACAAAATTTAAAAATTTCGTAATTTTTTCTTCATTTGGTTCCCCATGAACACGATACACAAAAGGTAAATCCATAAAATAGATACAAGATGCAACCGTTTCATTGGCAGCAATCATAAAGTCTTCAATTAATTTCTCACCAGTACCACGTTCTCTTAAGACAACATCAATAGCTTCTCCTTTTTCATCCACTATAATTTTCGCTTCATCAATTTCAAAATCTATGTAGCCTTTTTCAATTTTGTTTTGACGTAAGATAGCAGCTAATTTTTGCATCATACGCAATGTATTCGCATATGGTTCATAGCCTTCTGGAATGATATTTTGTTCTAAAATTTGGTTCACTTTTTTATACGTCATTTGAATACGAGAACGAATTACACTTTCAAAAATATCATAAGCAACAATATTTCCTTTTGGGTCAATTTCCATTACACAGGAAATAGATAATCTGTCAACATTCGGATTTAAAGAGCAAATGCCATTAGATAACTTATGTGGTAACATAGGTATAACACGGTCTGCTAAATAAACACTAGTCCCTCTTTCATAAGCTTCTTCATTGAGCTTACTTCCTTCTTTGACATAGTAACTTACATCCGCAATATGGACTCCTAATTCATAATTTCCGTTTTCTAATTCTTTTACCGATATCGCATCATCAATATCTTTGGTATCATCGCCATCAATCGTAAAAATCATCTCATTACGAAGATCACGTCTACCTTCCATTTCTTTTGCTTCTACATGATCTGGAATCGATTCTAGTTCTTGCATCACTTCATCGGAAAAAGTATCCGGTATACCAAACTGATTCACAATCGATAAAATATCGACACCAGGGTCATTTTTATGACCAATAATTTTTACAATTTCACCATTATAATGGTTATCCTTTAATTTACTCGTCACTTTCACAAGTACTTTATGTCCACTCATAGCACCCAAACTATGTTCTTTTGGTATCGTAATATCCAGTTTGACTTTTTCATCATCTAAAATAATACTTCCAACACCATTTTGTTCTATATATTCACCCACCATAAGTTTTAATTTACGATCGACAATTTTGACAATACGACCTTCTAAATCAGTACCTTTTTGAGAGGTAATTTCAACAATAACACGATCACCATGAATAGCGTTATTCATACAGGTTGGAGGAATAAAAACATCAATATCCCCTTCAATATCGACAAACCCATATCCTTTTTTCGTCGCCATCATACGTCCTAATTTCAAATGACTATTTTCAAATATCATATATTTATCTTTATGCGTACGATATAAGAGTAATTCATCTTCCATCGCATTTAACTCTTTTAATAACATCTTTAATTGATCTACTGTTTTTAAAGATAAAGCATCATTGATTTCATTTACAGATAAAGCAATTTTTTCTCTTTTTAATAATTCTAGAATTTGTTCTCTCAAGTTACCACATCCTATAGTTTCATTATAAGCCAATTTTAGAAAAAAATATAGTATTTTAATAAAATACTATATGAAATTGTAAACTAAAATGTAAGAAGTTGAAACCACCTTTCCACAATTTTTTTATGAGAATTTTGAGCCACTAAATCATATCCACTATCGGATAGATTAGCGACCCTCTCTTCCATAATTTTTTTCAATCGCAAAAGAAGTTCATCAATCGTATGAAACAAATAAGCATTTTTACTATTGATAAAATAATCTTGATAATAGAAATGATACTCTAATAACAATTGTCTTTTAAATAATAACGTAATATCTATATAACTATAATCTAAATCAGTTGTATAAAAATAAATAACCAACCAAGCGACCTTGCATAAATCGCTATAAATATTAAAATCAATATATTTTTGTTTTATGACATTTTTGGGTAAAGTATGATAATATTCTTTTGTTTTACGAGACATCATATATTCCTTTTCATAACCAATCAATATAATTTGATATTTGGGATATTTTTGGGCAACAGCAGTTACATAATCCAAATGTTCATAATTGTAATCTACAAATACAATCCGTTTGTTCCGTTTGGATAAATGATATTTTTCAAATATATCTTTATTACTCTTGCTGATGTTGATAATAGGAAGTTCTTTTGGTAATAACACAATTTCTCTTTTACAATTTTTCTGAAACCACTTCACCATTGATGGCATCGTTGCTACAATACGAGTACATTGGTTACAAAACTCTCTAAAATGTAACAAATAATTCTTACTTGATTTTGTAGTTTTCGTAATATGTTTTACTAATTTAGGTTCTTCTAATTCTGTCAAAAAGATGATTTGTTTCGATGTATTTTGTTGGATAAAAGACTTTATTCTATTTGAGCACTCAGCAATAATTAAAGTATCATATTCTATATCTAGATCTGTTGTATAAGGTAAATGTGTTTCTTCTAAATAAGATAATATTTTGGTTAAATATGTTTTATTTTCGATGAAGACAAGTATCATAGAATCACCTAATACTAGTCTTTCTCGCTTTGCTATTTTTATACAAGAAAATCTTGGATATTTTGGTCTAAATCATTCAAACAAATTGTAGAAATACCAAGTTGAAAGAAAGTTTTAGGCATTACGTCGGTTTTATTTTTTTGATAATAAATACGAGTATAATCTCCTATTTTACGAATCAAAAATTGATGTTCTTTCGAATCCTTCATCGTGAGATCTTTCTTGGTATGATAATATGCTTTTAAATCAAATTTTGTAATCATCACTTCTGGCGTAGATGTATAAAAGTATTCTAAGTTTGGTTTCTTATGATAACGACTTTGATAAGCATCTATCAATTCTTTGATTTGTACAGGTGATAACTCTAGTGAAAGCATAACTCGTTTCACTCCATTACGATTTAAAAAAGCAACAGTATATGAGTTTGTTACATTCAAAGAAAAATTAGAATAAGTAGGATGATAGTAAAATAAACTTCCTAATTCTCCTGCTTGTAATATTTTTTCTTTTGGCTCAAATTGCATCATTACTCTTGGAAGGGATAAAATCACACGTGGATCTTTTTTTAACTCTTGATATAATCTTTCATCTTCCACATATATCTGTTTGATATTTTTGTTTTGGATTGCTAGATAAGCATCTTTATCATGAATGCATACGGTATAACCAAGTTCTTCAGGATATTCTTTTACCTCAACATGATATTCTTCTTTATGATACGGAATATGGTAAAGACGACTCTGATTGAGGGATTCTATTCCTTTTCTGCGTAAGTCATTGAGTTGTTGCATAGGTACAAAAATCGCCGTATCCATTTCTATCCTTAAATCTTCTAATGTATAGATAGAATCTCCCATTTTTTCCAATTGCATTTTGATTCTAGCTTCCGTTAGAGGTGCACTCTTTGCTTGCATCACATCGATATTACCTGTTACAACGACTTTATGTACTCCATCTGTCATATGATATTCCATCGGTTTTCCTATTTTGGCAATGAGATGTCCTTTAACGGGAATACGTCTTGGATTACTTTCTATCGTTCTTTGAATTTGTTTTAAATCGGTATCATCACTCGTTAACACAAGGGTATCTCCTACTTCAAAATTTCCTTTTAAATAGAATGTGATTTCTTCCCCAGAATTTCCACCACTTACCAATTTTTGATTTTGATATATTTTATTTAAAATACAGCCATTGTCTTCCTTTTTTCCTAAAATACGAATTCCATCATTTTGATGTACCGGTGATGTAAGATGGCATGTCACCATCCCTTTTTTTATAGATGTTACTTTTCCAATAGGAATTCCAACATGGTTAGGACGTTTCGGATTTAACCAGTCTTCCATTTTTTCATGAAACAGAAAACCTTTGGTAAATTCTCTATGGAACAATTTTTTTAAAGTGTTCCATTCTTCCTCTGTTATAGTTATCGCTTTCGTTTCCATATATGCATCAATGGCTTTACGATACAAATGGGTTACATAATAAACATATTCAGGTCGCTTCATACGCCCTTCTATTTTCAAACTATCTACTCCAACTTCGATGAGTTTTCCAATATGTTCTAGACTATTTAAATCTTTTGGACTTAATACATAGGCATCTTGGTTGATAATTTTTCCATCTTCATATAGGGTATAAGGCATACGGCAACATTGACTACAAGTTCCACGGTTACCACTTCTTCCACCAATCATACTACTCATAAGACATTGCCCAGAATAGCAGAAACATAAAGCTCCATGAACAAATATTTCTAATTCGATATTGGTATTCTTTTTCATATTACGAATGGTATCAATATCGGTTTCACGCGCCAAAACAGCACGTTTGAGTCCTAACTTTTCAACCGCTTTTACACCTTCTATATTATGAATATGCATTTGCGTAGAAGCATGCATTTCTAAATCAGGATACATATGACGAATGAAATCCATCATGCCTAAATCTTGAATTAAAATGGCATCTACATGATTATGATATAAAAAGTCGATATAGTTGATAAATCTTGGAACTTCACTTTCATAGATAAGCGTATTAACGGTTACATATACTTTTACACCATATAAATGCGCATACACAATTGCTTCTTTTAATTCTTCATCTGAAAAATTACCCGCAAAACTTCTAGCGCCAAAGGCATAACCACCTAGATATACGGCATCACACCCACCTTGAATGGCTGCTTTTAAACATTCCATATTACCTGCAGGGCTTAATAATTCTGGCTTTTTCATGACATCCACCTTCCATTTAATCTTATCATAGAGCCCATCAGTAGTCAAAAAAAATTGCATTTCTGCAATCGTTATGTATCCATAGATTCACTTAAATGGTTCTCTAAGTTTTCAATTTTATATCCTTTACTCAAAATATAAGAAAGAATAGAAGGAAGTTCTTTTTCAACTGTTTGGTTGATTGGCATTGATATAATACTTCCTGCAGTTACTTGTTCTTTGATTTCTTTTAAAGGATAATGTTTGACAATAATGCTTGGGCGAATGGTATAATTGTTGGATAAAGCGCAAAGCTGCAATGCGGTTAAATCAGCCACTTCATTATAACAATATCCAATTTTTTGTTTGCCGACTTGTTTGATAAATGTATCCATCCATGCATAGGAACTATTCGTATAATCCCTATTATAACTAAGATTTCCAATATTGTGTCCTTGTTCAATGAGTTTCACTAAAATTCGAGTATTTTTTTCTAACCATTTTCCGTCTACGAAGAAATTCCCTTTGATACCTTTGTCATCCAATATTTTTAAAATAGTATCAATCGAATCATTTTCTTCTACTAGAAAAATAAAACTGATCATATTCTTAGAAGCATTTCCACCAATAATATATTTATCAAACTTTTGACTGATACTAATCTCTGGTAATACTTCTTGATAAACCAACAGATTACTATTAAATTTACCATATCGCTTCATTTTACTATAACTACTATTGATATTGACTTCTTTTCCTTTGATACCAGGAATAATAGTATCATCGACAATTGTCGCATTTTTGGCATCTACTTTATAATTTTCATTTTCTTCTTTGATTGAAATCATAATTTCATCATATTCTTTTACAACATTGACTGTTTTTTCGGTATAAAGAAAACTAAGACATAGTATAGATAAGAGACCAATTCCTTCAAATAGTTTTTTCATGACTTTCACCTTAGTCAAGTATATGAAAAAAGAGATGAGAATTTGCTACTTTAGGTCATAATTTAAATGCATAAGTTCAGGTAAGACAAATAAACCGTCCTTTCGAATGAGTTTATGGTCAAAATAAACCTCACCACCGCCATATTCTTTGCGCTGTATTAAAACTAAATCCCAGTGAATTGCAGATACATTACCATTGAAGGCATCTTCATAGGCACGACCTGGTGTGAAATGAATACTACCTATGATTTTTTCATCAAATAGGATATCTCCCATTGGATCTAATATTTTGGGATTAAGACCAAAGGAAAATTCTCCTACATATCGCGCGCCTTCATCGGTATTAAAAATTTCATCTAATTTTTCTTGGTTACCTTCACAGGTTGCTTCGATTATTTTTCCATCTTTAAATTTTAAACTAACATTACGAAATATTTCGCCTTGATAAGGACTTGGTGTATTATAGGTAATCATACCATTGACACTATCTTTAATGGGCGCTGTAAAAATTTCTCCATCTGGAATATTACTTTCGCCACAACATGGTACAACATTCATGTCTTTAATTGAGAATGTAATATCAGTATTGGGTCCTAAAATCCTAACTTCATCTGTTTTTCGCATTAAATCTTCTAATGGTTTGATATCTTCGTACATTTGTGCATAATCGACATTCATAACTTCTATCGCATAATCTTTAAAATCCGCAGTTGGCATACCGGCTTTATAGGCATCTAATCTAGACGGATAGTTTAATAGTACCCATCTTCGTTCATTGATGCGAATGCGATCACTTTCTGCAGTTGCTTCTCCTAATTCTTTTCTCGTACCTGCAGATATTTTACTATTTTCAAAGTCATTTGTTGTATAACGTATATTGATAAAACAATCAATATTTTCTACATCAAATTCACTTCTTTTTTTGAGTTCTTTGATACGTTCTGATGTGGTAAGTTCTTCTAGTAAAGAATTGATTTCTGGCTCTACAATACGGACAAATGGTATTGCTTTTTGATTGGTAATTTCTTGAATCAAATACTTCACTAATTCTTTTGGTTCTTCGGTTTGTGAAGTGATGAGTACTCTATCATTTTTCTTTACTTTTAAGGAATAATTCACAATCGTATGACTTAGTTTTTTTAATCGTTCATCCATATTTTCACTCTTTTCTATTCTTTTCATACTATATTATGAAAGGAGGAATACTATGTATTCTAATTATGGAAATATGTCTAGTTTCGTGCCATCTTCTAATTATCCATACCCTACAACCAATTCACAATCTAGTTCAATGAATTCTACTTGGAATGGACAAGTGAATTCCAATAATGATCGTTTGGTTGGGGGTTTTTTAGGGCCATTTATTTTAGGTGGTGTAACAGGAGGATTACTCGCACCTGCATTCTATCCTAGACCTTATTACAATAACTATTATCCATATCCTTATTATGGACCATACTATCGTTAATATACAAAAAAACAGTTTTTATAACTGTTTTTATTTGTGTTTTTTGGATACATCATAGAATGCGGCAAACACGGCATAAATGGTTCCTAAAATATATAGGATAATCATGAGCAATCCTTCTCCTTATTCTAAATGGACTAAAAAGTCTTCAACTTATACGTATAGTATATCATATATTTAGATAATTTTCAAATTGAATATTCACTTTTATTGACTATTCTAAATCCATTTATATATAAATATGGAACAAACTATTTTCATTTATATAATTAAACATTTTTAAATATGGTATATGGTATATGATATATGATATAACTATAATCTATGGCATAATTACACAACTGTAGTACCTGGCGATAGTCAATGTGTAATGTTTTATAATTTTATACTCATTTAAGATACTTCTTCAATAAATTTTCGGCATATTCCATTCCTTCTTTTGTAAATGTAACTGACTTATTTTTATATTTTGAAGGAAACAAATAACCCTTGTCAGTTAATTCATTAATAACATCAAACGAATAACCTTTCCAACATTCTTTATAATTTTCTTCTAAGGGATTATCATTGTCCCAAGAGGTTAAATACATAAGTAACAACGTTAATTCTTCAATATTCTTTTCCATATATTTTCACATCCTAATTATCTATTTTCAAATTCTTTACGATATACTTTAAAATAGCCATACTTATCAATAAATTTTATATTATCAACTATTTCGTTTATTTCAAAAAACTTTTCTGCAACTCTTGTAAAATTTAAATGTTCATGATCTAAATATTCTTTTAAATGATCATTTAAAAATTCAATTGTATCATCACTTTCCCATTCTGCAGTATCAAAATCCAAATTATTAAAATATTTTTTATTTCTATTATACTGTGCTAAATAAGTAAATTCTATCTTGATTTTTTCTTTATTTACAATCATTTCTCTTATTGATGTTATCTCTGCCATTTAATCACCAACTTCATATCCATTTTTTATTTCTAAAATTAGACCTTTTAACAATGCATTATCATTTTTAATATTATATTTTCTATAATCATATTTTATAGTTCTTTGATAACCAGGAGTAAAATAATGTTCCGAATATCCTTTTTGATCAATATCATCAACAATTTCTTTTAATTCAAAATCACATAAATCATCGAGCATACCTCTGCCAGCGCCATCAATTATATATGGATAATGATTGCCCTTCCCATTTTCTAAGTCTCTTGCTCCTAAATATTTGATTTTAAACGTTGTTGTCGAACCAGTATCATAGTCCATTTCCATAGTATCATTTTCTTTTAAGCCAAGACTGCTTAATTTAGTTATAACGGCATTAATAGGTGGAATTTCACTATGATCATCTTCTATACAAACCCAACAATCATATACTTTATTTTTATACTTGATATAATATAAATGATACGCTAAAGAGTCAAAACTAGCAAGAATTGTATATGCTAAATCTGCTATAGTTCTTCGATCCGTAATTTCAATTTTTCTCCATATTTTATTTTCTAAACTATTAATTCCAACTTCAAATGTTAATACTTTTGCCATAAATACCACTCCTTAATTATTTTTATTTAGATTCTATTTTTTTTAATTCTTCGATTTCAAGTTCTTTTATGGATTTTTCTGGGGTAGGTAGCGTTTCAGGCATATTACCTCCAAGTTCTTCGATTGCTTTTCTAACCGTTTTCCCAACGTTGTAATGAGTTATACAAGCATCATCTTCATTACTTATATTATCCTTTTTTAATTTAGCTTCTGTTTGAGTAATACGGAATAAATTTGCACCTAATTCTTCACTCCCCATATAATCAAGAATATCTTCATTTTCCTTTATATTTTTACGTTTTGCTATTTGTTTTGCAGTTTCGCCATTATAAAGCCCTTTATATCCGTAATTATTAAATTTGCCAAAATTTTCTACACCTGCTTCTTTTGCAGTTTTAAACAAATATTTATTTTTATTATTAACCAGAATTCTAGTATATAATCTTTTTTCATCTTCTGATAATTTCGAATATTCTAATTCAGTAATCTCTTGCTTTCTAGTTTGAACAGCAAAATAAGTTTGACCTAAAGCTACTGATCTTTTTCTAGGATTTGCATTTTGAACTATTAAATAACAAGCATACCTTGATAAATGATAATCTATAACTTTTTGAATGTTACCTTTACCACCTACTATCGGTTTCCTGAACTCAGGAAAGTGATCGTTAGTATTATTATTACTAGTTTCACAAGCAATCATTGCTCGTTTAATAACCTTATGAAAATTTTCCCATTTACTATATTCTAATAATGGCATTAATTCTCGTGCTTCCCAATATTCATTTCCATAATCATCAATGTGTTTAATATCGTTAAAAGTTTTGTCAGTATATTTTTCTAAAGTATTCATCCATTGCCTCCTTTACTACCATTATACAAAACAATCGTTCTTGTTTCAGTATTTTTTATAATAGTTTATCTTTTACTATGTATACTTTGCTCTTAAATAGAGCAAAGTTAATTAAATATTATTTAATACGCTAAATTTGTAAATTATTTCAATATTTTTATCTTTGTCTATAACTATTTTATCAATGATAGTTTGCATTAGTTCTCTTGTAGGATTTTCAATATTAATTAAAGATTTAATCTTTTCTTCATATTGTTTTATATCATCAGTTTTGTTTTTTATAACCTTGTTATCATCCTTCAATTTATTTATTTCTTTTCTTAATTTAGTTAGTAAAACTTCAGTATCATTAGCAATTCTTTTATACATTTCTTCTGATACTAATCCTTTAAATTTATCTTCATAAAGTGTATCTAATTTATTAAGATATTCTTTTTCTTTTGATTCTAACTCTTTTATTTTTTCTTGTGTCTTAAAATTATTCTTTTTCTTATTATTAATTTCATTTGCAATATCAGATACATTAATAGCTTTTAAATATTGTTTACAAGTCTTTTTAATTGTATCTAATAAAGCATTCTCTAACTTATCATAAGGTATAAAATGTGGCTCACACATTCTTCTTTTAGGATCTCTTGAATATCTATTACAATTAATTGTCCAATAATCTTGTTTCTTTTTATAAGTAATCGTAAGCATATTACCACATTCTTTGCAATATAATAAGTTTTCAAATAGTCTTTTTTCTCTCTTTGTATTTGCTGTATAATTTGTTCTTTTGACATTATCTTGTACATGGTCAAATATAACTCTATCTACTATTGGTTCATGAGTATTTTTAACAATATCCCAATTACCTTTTGGAAGTGTCTTTTTCTTTTTTGATTTATAAGATACCTTCGTTTGAACACTTTGTACCATATCACCAACATACATTTGATTTTTTAAAATCTTTTTAACAGATGATATAGTCCATATAGGATTATATTTATTTTTAGCATGGGGATTTTTTCTTTTAAGACTACTTGGAGTTTTAATTTTACTTTCGTTTAGATAAGTTGTTATGGCAGATAATCCAACACCTTCATAGGCCATATCAAATATTTTTTTAACAATCGGTGCATACTCTGGATCTGGTATTAAGTGTCCCTTATCATCAGGATCTCTTAAATACCCATAACTCGGAGCACTACCTATAAACTTACCATTTCTTCTTTTATCATTTAAGACATTACGAATTTTTATAGAGTTTTGTTTACTATAATAATCATTACAAGCAAATATAAAAGTTGAAGAATCATTACTAGCTTGGTTAACTGCATTATCATAACCTTCTTGCATAGAAATAAATCTTATTCCATTTTCAGGGAAGAAATTTTCAACATAATAACCGGTCATAATATGATCTCTTCCAAGTCTAGATAAATCTTTTACGATAACTAAGTTAATAACTTTATTTTTTATATCTTCAATCATTTTTGAAAATCCTGGTCGTTCAAAATTAGTTCCAGAATAACCATCATCAACATATTCTCCTACAAAGATAAAACCCTTTTCTTTTACAAAATTCATTAGCATATTTCTTTGATTAAGGACACTCTCACTATCTGATTCGTAAGTTTTTCCTTCATCAGCTTCAGATAATCTTATATATATTCCTGCTTTGTAAAACTCTGGCGCATTTTTTAAAGTGTTATACAAGTTTTTCTACTCCTTTCTTTTTTGTATAACAAATTAAAGCCAATTATATTGTACCATAAAAATACAATATAACGCCATTATTCTACTCATTATTAATCACACTTTTTATATAGTGTAATTTAAAAAAAGAAGTGCACAAAAGTTGTGCAATAAGATTTATAAACAAGTATAATACTTTCTAAGCAATTTATTTGTCATTAAAGGAGGTATTATATACTATGACAAATTATTGTCATTTATCTTATGAAGATAGAAAAAATATTGAAGACGGATTAAATGATAATAAATCTATTAATCAGATTGCTAAAGAAATTAACAGATCTCATTCTTCCATTTTAAGAGAAATTGATCGAAACAAAATCTTTTCTCAACCAAGTAATTTTAATAATTATAAAAATAATAATTATGATAGAGATTTATCTTGTGAGAGATTAAAACGTTCACCTTATGTTTGTAATGGTTGTAAATCAAGAAGTGGTTGTAGAAAAGAAAGATATACTTACTATGCCAGAAGAGCTAATGATTCTTATAAAGAAGTTAAAAGTGAAGCTCGAAAAGGTATTAATTTAACACCAGAAGAAATATTTCAAATTAATAAGATTCTTACTCCTCTTATTAAAAAAGGTCAAACTATAAATCATTTATATATTAATCATCCAGACATTTTAGATTTTTCTAAACCATCTTTTTATAATTATGTAAACAATGGTGTTTTTGAATTTGGACCTTTGGATTTTCCTAGAATTGTTAAATATAAAAAAAGAAAAAACAATTCTAATAGAAGAACTCGAAAAGAAAGAGAAATTTTAATTAACAGAAAATATTCTGACTTTTTAGATTATATATCTAAAAATCCTTATTTAAACATTGTTGAAATGGATACTGTTGAAGGTCTCCAAACTGAAGAAGATTGTTTTCTTACTCTTTTTTGGAGAAAATCTAATTTTATGCTTATATTTAAATTGGAATCTCAAACTACTGAAGAAGTAACTAGAATATTTGGTATTCTTCAATCTTTTATACCTGAAGAAGATTATAAAAAACTATTTCCAATTATTCTTACTGATAATGGTCATGAATTTTTTGATGTCAATAATATTGAATGTATTCATGAAACTGGCGATTATGTTACTCATCTTTTCTTTTGTGATCCTTCAGCTTCTTGGCAAAAAGGAGGCATAGAGAAAAATCATGAATTTATTCGTTATATTTTACCTAAAGGTTCTTCTTTTAAAAATATTACACAAGAAGATTGTGATTTATTTATGAATAACATTAATAGTTTATGCCGTGATTCTTTAAATGGTAAATCACCTTATGAGGCAATGTTATTTCTATGTGATGAATATATTCTTAAAAAACTTAATTGTTATTATATTAAACCTGATGATGTTATACTTAATGATTCATTATTAAAATATTAATAAAAAAAGATATTTATAACTACCAATTATAAATATCAACTTTGACAAATAAATTGCCCATCTTATGAATTTTAGATTAATGTAGATATTGTGCGTTTAGTTTTAAAAATTCACACATATCTGCACTTTTTTGCGTAGAAGTAATTCTTCCTTGCGATTAATAATATATCACTTTTTTATATTTATTTCTATTTTTTTATCACTTTTTCTCTAAAATTCATTGAAAAAAAGTGCATTTTCTTTTAAAAACGCACTTTTTTTCTACCTATTGCACTTATTTGTGCACTTTAGATTGATTTAACGACTTTTTATATAGTTAGTTACCAATTCTATTATATTAGGAGAATCCTTTTTAAAAGTTTCTGTTATTTTAAACATAAGTCACCTCATTTAATTTTATGACTTTGTTATTCAATTATTTATTCATCTCCTGTTCTAAAACAACTTAACAAACTTTCTAAGTACTTTTGTTCATCTTCACTCATTGGTTCAGACTCAACTCTTTTACCATTCCACAATTCTACTCCATCAACATCTTTTGAAATAATAGGTCCTATATTATTTCTTTTAATATTATTTTTATTATATTGGTTAAAGTCTTTTTGAATACTAGTATTAAGATTATTTTTAATACCTGATATTTGATTCTTTAATACTTCTGATAACCTAATAACTCTTTTAGAATTATTCTTTTCTTTCTTATCGTATTTTAAAACAATATAACCATACTTCGATAAACTACTTATACTTTTAGATATTGTTTGCTTACTAACATCAAATAAAGTTTTAAAATATTCATTAGTAGCCCAACAATAACCTTCTTTTTTACTTAATGATATTATTACAACTAATACAAGTCTTTCTAAAAATGTTAATCTATTATCTCCTAATATACTGTTTGGTAAAATAACTTTACTATAAGTATTAATAATGTTCTCCTTATCACTAACAAGATTATCTGTAATTGTTCCTAGTATCCTCCTTTCTTTACCAGTATTTTTAGGAACACAAAAAAGAACTGGACATAAATATCCACAACAATAACAAGGGAATATTTTCCAATCATGTTTGTTGGAATAAATATGTAGCAGTTCTTCACTGATTAATTATTTATGCTTCAATCATATGCATAATTATCTTTTCTCATTTTTCTAATAACTATTATTTTTATATATGTTTAAATGTATTAGCCACATTCCCATATGGCCAGTCTAATTATAACACCAATTACTTCTATTTCAATAAGTAATCGTTCGACAATTTTGACAAGCAACTGACTATTTTTCATATTTATTCATTAATAAATCAATTTTATTAAACCATTCACTTGTATGATTTACCTTTTCAATAACATCAGTCGTTGATAATACTTCTTGTTTAGATAATTGAGACAATTTTTTCCATTTATCCTTTGGAACAACATAAGTAGCATTTCCATAGTAACCATTTTCTAAAAAACAAGTATTTTTGAAAACAAATGCATAATAACCAGTAAATCCACCAGATCCAACAAATACCTCAAACGGATTATAAGAATTTAAAGTATCTAATCTTGATTGGTTATAGTTAGGTCTTCTTTTCTTTTTATTTGCCTTATCTTTATTAATATTTGTTAATGCTATAGTCCTAACACCAGGTGGCAATAATTCCCAATTACATCTTTTTATTTTATTGTGTATATCAATAAAATCTAAATCTTCATTAAATATTTCACAAAAACCAAATATTTCCAAAAACATGTTAATTGTTTGCTTTATTATTTCTTTATCTGCTTTTGAATCTATATTGGCTAATATAAAAGATTCTCCAGAATTATTTTTTGTTAATAAAAATTCTATATTACTAGCAGGAATTTCAACTCTAGGATATACTTTTCTTGATATATCAAAGTAATCTCCATGCTCATTTCCACCCCAATCTTTCCAAGTCCAATAAATGGTATTTATTACCCTATCCTCTTTAGGTTTTGCTTTGTCTGGAAAAGAATAACCATTTGAATTTCTATTACAATTTATGCCAAATTTCGGAGATGGTTGTATAGCAATTCCTTCTACAAATTCCTTTATACCTAATTTTTCATATTCATTATTTGTAACATGAATACCTATTTTTATATTATCATTCTTATACTTATTTAAAAAATCTAACGATATTATTCTTTTTTTACTTATAAACATTTTTATTCCTCCATCATTTTTTTGGAGCGACCACCATACTAAAATTAAGTATTCTCTACTTTTTATGTGTACCAGGTCTACATCTATTATGAGCCTTAACATGAACCGATTTATTGCATTTTTTCTTTGCCATATATTTTACCTCCTTTACATTTTGACTTGAACAATAGAATTTTTTATGATCAACGGCTTGATTTTGTCTTTTTTTTCTGCTATGCTAATAATAGCAGGAATGACAAAAGTCATGAATATAATCAAAAATTCATATTCTCCTGTAATTTCATTTTCTAACATTCTGTTTTGTTAGTCTTTGATTTCATTTAGTATAGTGGATGCAACCACTTATACAAAAGTAAAAGCATTTGTTTATCTCATAGCAAATGCTTTTTTTATTACACCACATTAACAAGATAAACTCAGCTACTATTACTTCTGTATAATTGCATATTACCATAAAAGTGTAATTAATGCAATAGCACTCTAATGTTTATATTGCTAAATTATAAATTTCTAACATTTTCCTTTAAATATTTTTGTAAATTTTTATCTACACAATATACATAACAACCTTTCATACCCCTAGTCATCAATGTTCTATATGTATTTTTTATAATAGAATTAGCTATTTTATTAGCTATATCTACGCCTTTCTCTCTAGCTATTTTATTAATGCCTTTTAGAGATTGATCTGTCTTAGCTCGTTTTGTATAATCAGTAACAATATGCTCATCTTCATACCTTAAATCTTCTCCGATAATAACACCAACATAATCAAATTCTAGCCCTTGACACGTATGGATACAACCAACTTCATTTACTGAAGTTGAATCAATTGCCCAAGTTTGGGAATTACCCAAATTCCAACTCATCTCAAAATTATATTCTGGAATTACTATATCGTGGATATTACTATTATTTTTACCTTCACTTATCCAATCCCAACAATATCCAGCTACAATTCTAGATTTATTATTTTCTCTATTTTTTTCTTCTATTAAATTTCTTAAATCATTAGGATTATCTAATACTCTAAAATCATAATTAAAATCCATATCATCAAAATTAGCAGTTTTTCTAATTTCAAGTAAATTATCTAACCATGCTAAATATCCATCTGAACCGTTACATCTAAATTGACTTTCAAGTTCCACAATTTTAATTCCTGCTCCAAGTTCATGTGCATATTTTTTTATTTCATCTATCGAACCAATATCTTTTAAAGTTACTTTTTGGTCTTCATCAATAAAGAAAATTGAAAAATTGGATGCATTTATAATTTCTTTAATTTGATTTTCACCTAAATTTTGAAACATTCCAGATTTTGCATTTAATCTATGCGCTTCATCCACTATTAAACAATCTATTTCATTTTTGTTTGCATCAGTAAATTGTCCAGATCCTTGAAATAAATTATTTATATATGTCATTTTAAATGTACCTTTTAATTTATCTCTAAATACAGCTCTTGGAGCGGCATTTTTTGTTACATAAAAAGTTGTCATATTTCTATTGGTTAATTCAACTAATAAATTAATGGCAAGAACAGATTTTCCAGTCCCTGGTCCTCCTTGAACAATAAATACATTTTTTGTATCACTTGCTACAGTATCAATAGCCATTCTAATTGCATCCTCATATATAACTTTTTGCTCATCAATCATATTAAATTCTTTATTTCCTTGTAGCATTTGTGCTAATGAATCTTGTAATCTTTTAGAAGGTCTGATTCTGCCATTCTCAATTTTATATAAAAGTTCTCTATCATCGCCTTCAACTATATACTTTTTAATAAAATTTCTTAGTTTTTCAAAATCATTTGTACCAAACATTGGTGCTTCTTTTATATACTCTTGATATTGACTACTGCAAATAGGATCATCATCTTTCAAATCATAATTATGAAGAAATGCACATGGATATAATCCAATTTCATCTAATTGAACAGTTTCATTAAAATCTTTAATCAAATTTGCATAACTCATTGCTTGATAAGAAGGATGAGCAACTTCTCTTATTGCACCCCCAGTAAATGTAGATACAATACCATCTTTATTTTCTATAGCATTACATGTTTCCCATTGTTTTAACTCTATTATAATTACAGAATCTTTTCTTTTATTATCTCTTCCAGATAAAATGAAATCTATTCTTTTAGAAGTAGTTGGAATATTAAATTCAATAGCAACACCAGCATTATTAGGTATTTCACTGTCATCTAATACACCTCTCATATATTGCATAGAATTTTTCCACGAATTTAATTGTGACTCACTTGTTCTACCAAAAAATTGTTTATATTTATCATAAATTTTATCTACAATTTTATTTAGATTAACATCGTCTATAAACCCTGATTTAATACCTTCATACACTAACATTATTACCACCCAACTCTTGTCCTAAAACTAAAATCATAAATTTTCCAAAAATTATTTTTGATTCATCTTCTGTATATTTTTCATGGTTAGTTATGATTTCAAATAATTTATAAAATATGTCTTCTAACTGTTTAGGATTATTTTTAATTAATTCTTTATAATCATTAAATAGTTTAATTGCTTCACATGATAATACTTCATTACTTTTCATATATTCTCCTACAACTTACTATATTTTGTGCTTTTTCCTTTAGCTTTTTCCACAGGGTATTTTTTTGCCGTTTTTTCCATTTTTTCTAAAACTATTTGTTCAGGATTTAATTTTAATTTATCAGCTAATAATAGACAATAATTTATAACATCTGCTAATTCTTCTTTTACTTCGTTAATGTCAAATTCATTATTCCATTGAAAGCATTCTAATAATTCACCTGCTTCAATAGAAATACTTTTTGCTAAATTTTCTGGTGAATGAAACTGATCCCAATCTCTTTCTTCATTAAATTTAATTATTTTATTAATTAATTCTTCCATGCTTCCTCCTTTAAAATAACTCTTTAATAATCAAATCTTGTGAATGTAAATTATTATTTTTACCTAATAATAAATTTTCATAAAATTTAATTAAATAACTTTTATCTTCTTTTATATTCAAATAATTATTAAAATAATTACTTCTAACTAATGCATTTCTAAAATAAACTGACTTTTCTTTAAATAATGTATTATCTACTTCATAACCTAAACTAATCAAATATTTTTCTATAAATAATGCTGTAGTTCTAGTATTCCCTTCTCTAAAAGGATGTACTTGCCAAATATTTGATGAAAAATTAGTTATATTATTTATTACTCCAACAATACTCATTTCTTTATAATTCTTTTCTTTTTCTAATGATATATCATACTCTAATGATTCATTCAAAGTTTTTGAGTCTCCATAAGCTACCGAATCATTATTCAATATTTTTTCATGTTTAGAAAAATCTATTTTTCTAAATTCTCCAGCAAATTCATAAACATCTTGAAATAAATATTTATGAACATATTTTAAATAATCTACTGATAATTCAAAATTATCAATTTGCAATAATTCTACAATTCTAGTAGAAACTAAATCACATTCCATTTCATTATGATTTATATCGTTTTGTTTTTCTTTTTCAATATAGTATTCTTTTAAATCTTTTTCTACTTGTTCTATAGTAAGATTACCTTCTACATTATCAGTAACAAGCCTTTCAAAATATTTAGAAGGTTTTAAATTATCTACTTCTTGAAGCCCAATGGCCATATCCCATTGCAATTGTTTAATATAACCCTTAGAGTTTACTAGTTCAGTGTATTCTACATTACTAGAGTCTAAATCTTTCTCACTCATTTTTAATACCTCCTATCTTACCGCATAATCAACTAAAGTACTAACTTTATCATAGATATTGAAAATTTTAGAATACTCTAGTAATTTATCTATATCTTTTTCTTTACTTTTAAAATATTCATGTAGTATATTATTTTGAAGTTCTAAATCAAAATCATTACTTCTCAACATATCACAAATACATCTCTCAATATTATAAACTTTGATAGGATTGTGAAACATATCTTCAATTTCTATAATACCAATATCATAATATTTATCTGATACATAATGTACTTTATAATTTCCTAATACTCTCTTTTTACTATTAATAGTAATTTCTTTCATTTGTGGTTCTTTAAATATATATCCCAAAATATTTAAAGCTGTTTTATATGAAAAGATTGCCATCGGATATCTTAATTGAAAAATATATTCATCATCTTTTAATAATTCACTATCCATATAAATGCCATGAGAAACTTTTTTTATAAGTCCACTATCTACATACTTTTTTATTAATGGCTTGCTAATATTTAAATATAAAAAATCTGATGTTAGTATATATCCATGATTACTGTCTAAAAAATTTTTAATTTTAATTTTATTATCCATAGCATCACCATTTACTTTCATAACAAAATTATAACATTTTATTGCAAATTAGTAAATGTAGTTTAATTATAAAAATTATCTTTTTTCACATATAGTCTTACCATATTAATTAATATCGTTTTTAAAACTATCAAGCATGGTGTTGTCACACCCTAAACTTGTTAGGGCATATCCCTAAAACCCTTTAAATTAGTCTCCGACAGTTGAATAAATCTTAATAAAAAATAAGTACTGATTCTAAAAATCAGCACCTACAATTTAATAATTTTTTTCTAATTTTAAAGGATTTCTACTTATAATTTTAAGATTATATTTTATTTTTAATATCATTTCTATAGTAGGAATTAATTCTTTCACTTCAATAATAATATTAAAAATATCCAATGCAGAATTAATATGATTGACAAGTGGACATTCATCCAAACAATCTCTGTCATACTCGTTTGCTAAATAAAATGCTACTGCATCTGGTATTACAAATTTTTTCATATAATCACAAAAATTATCTATACATGGCAAATATTTTCTTTCAAATTCTTCATCTGAAATATCACCATCTATTACCTCTTCATTAATGTAACTATTGTTCATAACTTTACCTCAATTCTTTCTATAATTTTGGCTTTAATTGTTATACATTAGTTACACAATGACTATCTCCTCCTGAAATTGACCCTAGTGGTTATTATTATCAATTAGTTTTTTTATTGCTTCTTCATATTGATATTTATTTATAATTGTACTTTTATTATACTCATGTTTTAATTCTGTAACCAATTTCATTAAATCTTTTGTAAAGTCATCGAAATTATTGTTTTCATCTATGACTTTATTTACTAATTCTTTCCAATTATTATCAATTTTTATAGCTTGTTCTACTGTCATATTTTTTCTCCTTTCTTTTTCATTTTATTTTACCATACCTTCCGTAAGGATTTCTTACTAAATTCTTATCAGTGTATTTAAAGGTATAGTCATCAAGAATTTGATATTTGAACTTAATTGTTATATTTCGATTTTCATCTGCTTCTATTCTATCTATTATGGTAAATAACAAGTCTCTATTTGGTTTTTCTAAATTTAATAATTCTTTTATCTTCTTTGTATAATTTGGTATCTTATTAGCATTATTTTTCCTTTTCATAATTTCTAATTCTACTTCTTCTAGTTTATCTTTAAGTTTTTTCATTTTTTGCTCATAAGGAGATACTATCATTTTATAAGAGTCTAAAGAAATGTTACCATCAATTCGATCTTGATAAACTGTTTGAATATTAGAAGATAATTTTAAAATGTCTTTTTCAATATCTTTTTTTATTTCATCTAGTGATTTAGTACCAGAATTGGTTCTATTTATAATTTCGTTATTTAATTCTTTAATACTTAATCCTTTAAATAAATCGGATAATAATTTATTTAATTCTTCTAATACTTCTTCTTCAAAATATTCATAAGGGAAAAAATGCGTTTTGCATCTTCCTCTAATGGGATCTCTAGCATATCTATTACAATTAATAGTCCAGTAGTTATGATTCTTTCTATAAATTACTCCTAACCGATTCCCACATTCTTTACAGAAGATTAATCCCTCTAGCAATCTTGTTGGTCTTTTTGTTTTTTTTTCAACTTTTCGATTATGATTATCTCTTTTTTTATTAATAATCCTAAATGTCTCTTTATCTACTAATGGTTCATGAGTATTTTCTACTATTACCCATAAACTTTGGTCAAGAGTTATTTTCTTTTTAGATTTATAACTAATATTGGTCTGAGTATGTTGTACCATATCACCAGTATACATTCTGTTACTCAATATTTTTTTTACTGAATGTATTGTCCACTCATTTTTTTCTTTTACTCTAGAAGATATTGGTAAATTCTTATAAGCACTTGGTGTTGGTGCACCTAATTTAGTAAGTCGAGTAGCTATTTCTGATATTCCTATATCATTTGCTCTCCATTCAAACATTTGCTTAACATAGTGAGCTGTATTAGGATCTATTATTAAATGCCCTTTATCTTCTGGGTCTCTCATATAACCATAACACGGTTTGCTCCCAATAAATTTACCATCTTTTCTTTTAGAATCTAATACATTCCTTATTTTTAATGAATTTTGTTTACTATAATAATCATTACAAGCAATAATAAATGTTGACGAATCATTACTTGCTTGATTTTTCATACTATCATAGTTTTCAACAATAGATATAAATCTTACTTTGTTTTCTGGAAAATATGTTTCAATATAGTAACCCGTCATTACATGATCTCTACCTAGCCTTGATAAATCTTTTACTACTACAAGATTAATCTTTTTATTTTTTATATCTTCCATCATTCTTATAAATCCAGGTCTATCAAAATTTGTTCCTGAATAGCCATCATCTACATACTCATCTATTAAATTAAATCCATTTTTTAAACAATAGTCTCTTAATATTTCTTTTTGATTAGTAACACTTTCGCTATCTGACTCATATTTTTTATCTTTATCCTCTTGAGAAAGTCTAATATAAATACCAGCATTATAATTCATATTTGTTAAGTAACTATAATTCATTTTCTACCTCCTCATTCTATAGCACTTAACTTTCTTCGAGACAAGTGCATCTTACCATGATAAATAAAAATAAGCAAATCACTAGAACTGTTTTTCTTCTAGAATTTGCTTTAATAAATAATTTAATATTAATTCTTTAAAAATTTCTTTTTTATCTTCTTCCATACTTAAATCTATGTCCACAATAAAAGGTTTATTCACTAGAATCACCATCCTTAAATTGACTAAGTAATTCTTCTAGTTCGGCAAGTTCTTCTTCAGTTGGTGGAATAGACTCACATCTTTTACCATTCCAAGTTTCAACTCCATCACAATCAATTCCAATAACAGGACCATTCGCACTAATGAAATCATATTCTTCTATCTTTGTAACAGTAACATAATTATGTATCTTTTTGTTTTTATCTTGATATGAATTTAAATATCCTTTCAAGTAAACAGTTTTACCCAATAAAAAAAGACCTTTATTATTCTCATAAAGATCTTTATAAACTTTTAAACTAGCATATACTAAATTATCTTTTTCTTTTGGTGAATACTTTTTACAAGTAAGTCCCAAAATAATGTATTTATTGTTAATTAAAATATTGTTTATATTTCCTGATAATAACACCTCATTATATGTCATAAACAAAACCTCCATTGAATTATATATATAATTTTTTATTTATTATTTTTCTTTTAATTAATATATTATACATGCACAATAATTCATTTATTTTATGCATATCGTTGCATACTAACTTGAATCATCTTGCACATCTATATCTTGATTTATATATATCCTTCGTTGAATTAAATCGTTATTTCTAACTCTTTTTATATCAATATATCCTCTTTCTTTTAATCTATTTAAAGAGTAATTAATTGTTCTTACTTTAACAAAAGATAAATTTGATAATACTTTATTAGTTGCAAAACAATAACCATTTAATCTACTAAGATTATAAATATTGCCAAATAAAAAGCAGTCTGATTTAGTCAAACTGCTATCTTTCATTAGTTCTCTAGGAATAAGTATAAAATCTTTTTTCAAATACAATTTTCTCCTTTCTAAATGTCCCAAAAATATCATTTTTTAATTGATATTTTTGTATCAGGATAAGACGATGGTACCACAACATATATTTCACCTATGTAAAATCTATGTTTCTAATGGTACCAAACCTATTTTGCACTTGCAAAATTTATCCCAAATAAGTGATTGAATCTTAATTAATCCTTTATATATAAGCAAAATAAAAATCCCAATATTTATAATATTGAGATTTCAATGGGATATAAAGCATTCTTTTTATATACCTCATTATATATAATTTTCACCTATTATAGAAACTTTAACATAAAAAATTGTAATTGTCCATTCGATTTAAAAGTGATTTTAAATGTTATTTATACTTCGCAAAACATATATTTTATCCTTTATTTTCAAGGATTTTTTTAAATTAAATTTATGTATATTTTAAAAAAATAATTAAAAATTATTTATATTTTAAGTTTTTAATATCTATATTCCATAATCCTAATTTACCATTTATCTCTTTATCATAATCAATCTTTTTCACATTTTTTAATTTCCAAGCATAACCACTTCTATATTTTGCACCATATGCTATATTATTTTCATTCATTATTTTACTATTTAATTTTTCATTAAATTCTAGGCAATCTTCTATTTCGGCTTCAGCAATAATTCTTTTTGATGGATAATCTAAATTTAAAAATTTAAATTTTTCCATTTCTTTTTTATCGACACCGGCTCCAGCATGGATTAATACTTTACCTCTATAATTAGTTTTCCAAGACCTAAATTCATATTTTTTTATTCCTTCTGCAACTAGGGTAGCCCATGGTTGTTTTAATGTTAATATTTTCATAAATAATCACCATTATTATTTTATCACAATCATTCTCATAATTCTTATGAATTTATACTCAGTATGTTATAATGTATATGGAGGGATAATATGGTATTAGATAAAGTAATGTTTGATAAACTGCACTCATTTTCAGAAAATATTTGCCATGACTTTAATATAAAAGAACCTACAGATAGAGATTCACTTATTAAATATCTTAGTACTTTGCAGAAAGGCATCGATATTGGGGAAATTAATTCTTCATTTATAGGATTGATGTTATATGATTTTGTATCATCTAAAGAAACACGTGATAGACATACAACTGCGAGAATTTTTGAAGATATTTTTGGAGAATTAGTAGGGGCAAAAGCTACCGATACTTCATCTAGAGTTAATCCTATTGCTCCAAATTATATTAAAGTATATGATAATTTATGTAGTAATGTTGATTGGTCAGTTAGTCATGATTTAGCAGGTAATAAACGAGAAAAGGCAGATCATAGAATAGACCAATATGAATTATCTATTAAAACATTAAAA
The DNA here is from genome assembly GCA_947627435.1 of uncultured Bacilli bacterium. Classification (GTDB taxonomy): domain Bacteria; phylum Bacillota_I; class Bacilli_A; order RF39; family UBA660; genus UBA5026. The sequence continues at coordinate 11,792 of CANQWB010000003.1, read as the reverse complement.
GGAAAGCTTTATAATAAAGAAGGTAGAATTGTTAATAATGATTTTAATGATGAAATTAATATAGGTTCTCTATCACACAGAGCATTATTTATTGGATTAACAGATAAAGCTCTTAGCGATAGAAAAGGAGGATTAGGATCTCCAAGACAAACAATTCCACTACTCAAATCCATAAAAGAAAATAATAAATTTGATGAATTTAAAAGCAGAATAAATGACTATGTAAAATACGTATATAGCGATGATTTATTAATTGTATATAAATCAGGGTATAAAATGAAAATAACTTTAATTCCATCAGAATCTTTTGTAACCGCTATTACGGAATCTTTAAATGATGAAAATGGTGGCATAAATTCATTTACAAAAATATGGTATAGATGGGAAAATAATAATTTAAGAATAAGATATACAGCATTAATGGACATGATTAAAAAACTAAACTTAAAATATTTTGATACAATTTTTAACTTAGAAAAAGTATTTGAAAACAAAGAATTTATAGATAATATAATTATTCTAGAAAAATTAATAGATCAAAAAATAGAAGATTTAATTTAAAAAATCTTCTATTTTTATTGGAAAAATTTTGGCAATGTTATATGCCATTAAAACTGGAACAGCATTTCCTATTTGTCTATAACAAGCAGACGTGCTTCCTAAAAATAAAAATGTATCAGGAAAAGATTGTATTCTAGCAACTTCTCGAACGCTCATTCTTCTATTATATTCAGGATGAGGAATAATTAATGGGCCTCCTGTACCACTACCTCTTCCCATTATCGTTGGAGAATATTTATCCCAATATGTTGGTCTATTTCCAACCATATGTGCTTTTTTTTGATTCAATTTACATTTAGATGATGTGTGATTCAGTACTTCACTATTATCAATATTTGTTTCTTCGGGTAGTCCAAAAATTGTATCTCTTAATGTTTGATACTGATATTTTATATTTTGATCAAAATAATCATTAATATTTATTTTTTTATTATTACACAATTTATTAAACATATCTGTAACGACTAAGTATGTATTTTTAGGTTGCTTAATATTACTATTCTTTGAATGAGTCTCTTTTACTAATAACCTCTTTTTTTTCTTTTTTGAATCAGCAGGTTTGTCTGTAATGGGCATTTTAATTTTTGATGCATAATCATTCCTTACTCCAAAAATTATGACCCTTTCACGATTTTGTGGAACACCATAATTTAATGCATTTAAAACATTATAATATACTGTATATCCATCACCAATTGATTCAATATCTTTAATAATCATTTCTAAAATTTTTCCCTTTTCCATATTTTCTAAGCCTTTAACATTTTCTAATAATATAAATTTAGGATTTTTTATTTTGATCATTTTTAAAACTTGCAAATACAAATAATTTCTTTCATCTTCCATACTTCTGTTAATATTGGCTATAGAAAAACCTTGACAAGGAAATCCTCCAATAACTATATCTGCATCAGGTATTTCTTTTTTTAATTTTTCTTCATCTTGATTTAAGTATTCTAATATATCACCTCTAACAACTTTATGCTTATTAAATCTATTAAAGTTTTCTTCATATGTATCCACTGCATAGTCATCAAAATCATTTGCCCATACTATTTTATGACCAGCTAAAGAAAAGCCTAAGTCTAATCCACCAGCTCCTGAGAACATTGATATAACCTTCATTTTTTTATCACTCCTAACTGACTTTTATTTAGTTATTTTAAATCTATTTCTTCTTCAGCCTTATTGTATAATTCAATTTTATTTTCAACATCAACTTTTGTAACGAGCCATTTTCTTAAAGAACAAAGTCTTATAAAATCATCAATTCTATTTATTCCATTTATTTCTTTTAATGTAATTACAATTCCAAATTTTATTCCCTCTCCATCTCTTTTTTCCAATCGCTCTTTAGTTTTAATACTTATGCCCCATAATTCATTTGAATACCTTTTTTTAGGCTTAGAACCATCTTTTAATATTTCAATTATGTGTTTTACATTATCCCACTTTCTATAATTTTTTCGTGCATTACCTTCATACATATAGTGACCTTTTTCAGTTTGATAGTTATTATTTATTGTTTTTATATGACCCTTGTCATCAATTCTGCCAAATGATAAATCTAGTTCTGTATTAGTGTAATCTACACCTTGATTTCTTGAACAATTGGGAAAATAACATAATGTGGCCCTTGAAATAAATGGATATTTATTATTATGTAATGGAACTGGAATATCATATGTATATGTATCATATTTTTCTGAAATTCCTTCAATAACAAATTTTATTTCATCATCTTTAGAATTTATGATATCCTCTATTCTTTTTGGAACAACACCATATCCTAATAATGGAGCCTCTTCTTGATTAATTATTTCTTTCCAATTTGTTGCAGAATCAATTATTAGGGCTTTAGCTACTTCTCTACTTAATCCTAAAATGTCAATTAAATAAGACATTTTTCTAGAAATCCATGGAGCTGCAAATGATGTCCCAGCTAATAAACATTCCCCACAAGAATTACAAGCTTTAATATAATCATTTTTATCTCCACCATAGTAACATATATCTGGCTTATTAAAAAAGGATAATACTAAGCCCTTCCTAGAGTATGATGCTGGAGTACCCTTTGAGTTAACAGAATTAACAACCAATGCATTTATTGAATCAGCAGGTGCACCAATCATTTCTACATTTTCTTTTTGTTTATTAGTTCCAGCAATTACAAATATAACATTATTTTCATATTGAATTTTATCCAATATGGCTGCCTCAGGTGATATAAAATTAGGATTAATCTCAAGAGCTGAACCAAGCGATAAATTCCAAACTTTAATATCTCTATTAGTTTTTACTATCTCCTTAATGTGTCTTAATATAGCAAATGAACTCATTTGCTTAGAAAGGGCAACACCAAAATGTCTAACTTTAAATCTGCCACATCCATCATCCAGTTCTGGATTTATATTTGGGCCATCTACTATAATAGATGATACCGCTGTGCCATGATCCATATCTTCTGAAGATGTTTCTATATCATCAGAAATCACTTTATGATATTCAACCCAATTTGAAAAATAACTTCTGGTATCAAATAATGTATCAATTACTCCAATTGTTGGTTCATTGCTAGGATTTGGTAATTTAGGAATAGTGTCATTATCTAAAGTAACAAAATCATCTTTTGACAATTCTGAAATATCACTTAAAGTCATTGCAATTAAATATGGTGCTTTCATTTTTAATAAATCTAATTGATCTGGCGTTAGTAATACCGTTGAATCTTCTTCAATAATTCTCTGAGACAAAATATCTATACCTAATTTATTCATTATTTCTTTTATATTATCATCAGTTTTATACAAAGTAACTAATGCATTATCACTTATAATATCGCTATTGTCGGGTAAATCAAACTTTTCTACATAATACGCATCTACAATTATTTGATTAAAGGCTGACTTAGAAAGACCTACTTTTTTTAAATAATTAGATAAATCATCTAGATTGTCTAACTTTTGTTGAGAAACTACACCAGACATTTTTTCTTTGACACATTTAATAACTAAATCTAATTTATTAATAGAAGTATTTAATGAAGATAGATGTAGATAATGTGTAATGATATGCTTTGGAGCTTCTTTATTAGTAAATTTTGCACCAACTATTGTGTTGTTTGTTGTTTTACCAGGCTCACGAATAATTGCAGATATCCTATTACTTTTTGCTATTATATCAATGTAATACACACTAATTAATGCACCATTAACTACATTTTGCGTATTCCAAAAACTATATAATTTCTTTAATTGAAATAATAAAGTCTCTAAATGTTCAACCAAAACTATTGAACTACCAGGAAGTACAGCAGGTCCTGGAGTTGAATTATTTGTTCTCTGATGAAATTGTCCTTTTAATTGAAGTAAGCTATTCATATTCTAATCTCTCCATTCTCTAGAAACCTGACTTTTAGAAATTCCCGTAATTATTTCAATTTCTCTAACTGTAAATCCTAGTTTTTGTAAATCCTTTAATTGTAATTTTCTATCTTTGTTTATTTTCTTATACAATGTTTTTAAATAGTCTAATTCACGGTCAGGATCACTAAAAGCAATAGATGTCTTTATTAAATTTCTTAAATCTCCAGGATATGGAATTGGATTCATTAAATTAATTATCTTTTTAAATAATTTTATATTTCTTCCAGCCTTTTTAAATTTTAAAAGCATTTCATTTAAAATATACTCAGCAACCTCCAACAAATCATCTCTTGAATAATTATTAAAATTAATTATAGAATCAAATCTTCTTATTAGCGCCTTATCAAATGAAGAAAATAAATTAGTAGTTGCAATAAATAAAATATTGTTATTTAATTGATCTAATTCTTTCAGAATTGTAGAAGTTGCTCTTCCCATTTCCCTGATATCATTATCATTCATTCTATCTAATGCTATGGCATCTATCTCATCAAAAAGTATTATTACTTTTTCTGGATGAGGCATTTTTTTAATTTCATAAAACAATTCCGTAATGTTTTTAGCGGTTTGACCAAGTTTACTATCAATAACTATACTGAAATCCACAGAAAAAATATCTCTTTCTAAGATCCTTGATAATTGCCTAACCGTTTCAGTTTTACCTGTTCCAGGAGCTCCTTCAAATAAAAATTTATTGACACCAACATTATGTTTAACAGCATGTATTAATCCAACAATATCATCTTTTATGCTTTCTGGTAAAGGAAATGGTTCTTTACTTGGAGATATTTTTTTAAAAAAAACCAAATCCGATTTATCAATTTGTGGTACAAAAGTATTTACATCAGAAAGAAGAGCAAGTATATATTCTGATAATTCAACATCACCAGTTTTATCAAAATATTTTGCAATTTCATATGCCTCATTTCTAAAATATTCATCATTATTTTCTGTATGATATTTAATTAAATTTAATATATTCTTCTTCTTCATATTATCACCTATATACATTATATATCTTCTGGGACATTTTTGCAATATTTGGGACATATTTTTATCGTTTGTTTTTTGTAATTTCTGTAAAATCATAAAAAAGATAACTTATTTTTAATAAATTATCTTTAAAATCAAAATTTTCTCGAAGAAAGTTATTTTACTACAAGAGCCTTTTTCACCTCCAGAAGGCATGTAACAAAAAAGAAGCATTATTTAGCTTCTTCTGTTGCACGTGTTTCACGAATTACAGTTACTTTAATCGTACCTGGATATTGTAATTCATTTTCAATTCTCATTTTAATATCACGAGCAATCTTATAACTTCCTAAATCATCAATCTCTTCAGGTCTTACAATGACACGAATTTCACGACCAGCTTGAACAGCAAATGTTTTTTCAACACCTTCCATACTATTGGCAATATTCTCTAAGTCTTGTAAACGTTTTACATAGTTTTCTAAAGAATCATTACGAGCACCAGGTCGAGATGCAGATAATGTATCTGCAATCGCAACAAGTACTGAAATGACACTAGTAGCTTCTGTATCCCCATGATGAGATTCAATCGCATTGATTACAACATCAGATTCTTTAAATTTATTGGCAATTTCACTACCTAAAGTTACATGGCTACCCTCTACTTCATGATCTATTGCTTTTCCAATATCATGTAACAATCCTGCACGTTTCGCTAGTGCTACATTTTCACCCATTTCAGCTGCAAGTAATCCAGAAAGGTTTGCAACTTCAATCGAATGTTGTAAAGCATTTTGCCCATAACTTGTTCTAAAATGCAATTTACCAATTAACTCTACTAATTCAGGATCCATTTTAGGAATACCTAATTCAAACACAGCTGATTCTCCAATTTCACGAATTTTAACGTTCATTTCTTTGGAAATTTTATCATAAATTTCCTCAATACGAGTTGGATGAATACGTCCATCCTTAATCAAAGATTCAATGGTAATACGAGCAATCTCTCTTCTCAAAGGATCAAAACTTGATAAAACTATTGCTTCCGGTGTATCATCAATGATCAGATCTACTCCAGTGACTGCTTCAATAGTACGAATATTTCTTCCTTCACGACCAATGATTCTACCTTTCATTTCATCGTTTGGTAAAGTCACCACGGTAACAGTTTGTTCATTCGCAACATCACCTGCATACTTTTGCATGCAACTAACTAACATAGATTTTGCTTTCTTATCAGTTTCTAATTTTGCTTCAGCTTCACGATCTTTGATATAAGCAGCAATTTCTAAGTTCATCATTTCTTCTACTTTTTTCAGTACTAAATCTTTGGCTTCTTCTTTGGAATAACCTGCGATTTTTTCTAATAATTCAATTTCTTGTTTTTTTAATTCCTCAACTTTTACTTGTTCTTTTTGGATATCTTTTTGTTTATTGATTAAACTATTTTCTTTTTCTTCTAACATTTGTTCACGGTTTTGTAGGGTTTGATCTCTACGATCCATATTCCCTTCACGTTGTAACAAACGTTCTTCTGCATCTTTCAATTCATTTTTCTTTTCTTTTACTTCACGTTCTACATCTAATTTTAATTTATGTGCTTCTTCTTTGGCCTCTAAAATGCTATCGCGTTTTAATTTATCGGCATCTTTTTTGGCATTTTCAATCAATTTTTCTGCCTTACTAGCTGCGACATTTCCTTTCAAATAGTTCACTAAGAACATAATAATAATTCCAACAAAAAGTCCAATTAAGACTAGTAAAATGGGGAAAATCACTTGATTCATATGTTTCCTCCATTCATATATGTTAAATTTTTAGCAAAATGATTATTTCACTACTTTCATTTTAAAGAATATTGAAAGATAAGTCAAGCGCAAAATGAGATACATATTCTCTCACAAAAAAAAGAAGTATTATTCTGCTACTTCTTTTGCTTTTTGTGTAGGTTCTTTTTTCTCTGATATTTCATAGTATTCACAAACTTTTTTCTCTAGTTCATTATATAATTTCGTATTGGTCTTTAAAACTTCTTTGACATTTTCTTTTCCTTGACCAATTTTTTCACCCTTATAAGCATACCAAGAACCACTTTTTTCTAAAATATTGGCATCACTCGCAAGATCAACAATTTCACCTGCTTTAGAAACACCTTCTCCATACATAATGTCCACAACACAACTTTTGAATGGAGGGGCCATTTTATTTTTGACAACTTTAATATTTGTTTTATTTCCAACAATATTATTTCCATCTTTAATTTGTTCTGATCTTCTAATTTCCAAACGAACAGAAGCATAGAATTTTAAAGCACGTCCTCCTGGAGTTGTTTCTGGATTGCCAAATAATACACCAACTTTTTCACGTAATTGGTTAATGAAAATACAAATTGTATTGGTCTTATTAATAATACCAGATAATTTACGTAATGCTTGACTCATTAAACGGGCTTGTAACCCAACATGACTGTCTCCCATTTCTCCTTCAATTTCTGCTTGAGGTACTAATGCCGCAACCGAATCAATTACAATAACACTGATTGCTCCACTGCGCACTAATGCTTCACAAATTTCCAAAGCTTGTTCTCCATTATCAGGTTGTGATAATAATAGTTCATTAATATTAACACCTAATTTTGATGCATACTGTGGATCCAAAGAATGCTCTGCATCAATAAATGCCGCACGCCCTCCTAATTTTTGAGCTTCAGCAATCGCATGTAACGCAAATGTAGTTTTACCACTTGATTCAGGTCCGTAAATTTCAATAATACGTCCTTTTGGATATCCTCCAATTCCCAAACACATATCTAATGAAAGAGAGCCACTTGAAATGACATCAATTTCTCTATGTTCATTGTCACCTAATTTCATGACAGAACCTTTTCCAAATTGTTTTTCTATATCCGCTAAAACTTGATCTAATGTTTTATCTCCTGATGATTTTACCATGATTTATTTCCTCCTCTAATGTCTTACAAGTTCATTATATAATAGAAAAAAATAGTTGTCAATACTTTTTGCGAACATTTGTTTGATTATATTGGTAAAGATTTTGCAACCAAAATTGAATTTTTGTAATAACAATATTTGTTTTCTGTAAGAAAAAAGATTCTATTTTTCTAGAATCTCTTTTTTTTCAAATATTAATTCACGGTTCATATAGTAGTATTGTATTCCAGATACTAAAGATAATACTGCTGCAATAATGAGTAATGCATCTGATACTTTAAAGTTCCATAGTTCAAATGGTAAATTATAGAATAAGGTTAATACGATTCCTACCATTAAACATGCTGTTTTGATTTTTCCAGATTTAATGGCAGCTACCACATGTCCTTTATTTCCAGCAACCATTTTAATGGAATTTACAACACTATCACGAATGACAATCACAACAGGAATAATTGCAGAAATAAACCCACTTGCAGCTAAAATAATTAAAACAGAATTGACAAGTACTTTATCTGCAATGGCATCAATCATTTTGCCAAAGTCCGTTACCATATTATACTTACGTGCCATATAACCATCTATAAAATCGGTTATACTTGCAATAATAAATAGGAATCCAGCTATGATATATTTTAAATCCACTACAATTGTTTCATTGATAAATAGTTTTGGTAATACAAATCCAGATGCATCAAATGGAAATAATAAAATAAAAATAATAACAAGTGATAATAGAATCCTACTTATTGTAATTTTGTTTGGTAAATTCATAATAGAACGCCTCGATTCGATTCAACATGAAATACAATATTTTCATCTTCGTTTGGTTTGTCCTCATGTAAAAGTGTATATAAATATATACCTGCTAATACGACGACAATCAACATAATGATATAAATGAAATAAGTGGGAATACTAATTTTTCGTTTTCTTTCTATTGTATAAGGAGAAGCAATACGATTTTTTTTATTTTCTTTACTTTCTTTTTTTTCTAATTGTTTTTTTGCTCGTTTGATATCATCCAATGAAATTTTGGAAGTATAATCAAATAAATATTCGTTAAATTCATCCACCATATCTTCATAATTTAATCCAAGATATTTGGAGTAGTCGCGAATAAAATATTTTAGGGTAAATACATCTTTGAATGAATCTTTCTTTCCAGATTCAATATCTTCTATTTGACTTGGTTTTACCTTCAAATCACTTGCTGCTTCTTCAATAGAAAGACCAATGCTTTCTCTTGCTTCTTTTAAAGTGAGTCCAATTTCTTCCAAGTGTTCACCAACTTTCTAAATTCAAAAAAAATAATATTTTATAAGCCATGTTCTGTTCCTATTACTAGGCGACAAACATTTATCTATAGTATTTACTATCCCATAAAAAATTCGTTTCTTTTTTATTAGGTTCCCCTACCAAAATTTGGGTTTCTCGCTCGTGGGGTTTACCGCGTTCCATTTCCATCATTTCTGATTTCTTCGTCACTATGGCACTTTTACACCTACTTTGACCATATGAAACACTTAGGTCATTTTGTGAGCCGTTAGATTTCTCTACTAGAGGTTATTTTTTCCCTCTACACGAACACTACAATCATCACAGATTGTGCGAGCATGGACTTTCCTCTACATTACATTGAATGCAGCGTTTGTCAAAATATTATTCTTTTCCATAGATAATTTTCTCTAAGTTAGAGAGTCTTCTAAGCAAATCTGCATTGGAAACTTCTCCACCAGATTCTTCTGATAACACTTGTATTTTAGTTTTTAAATTACGAATTTCTTGTTTTAATTTAATGTTATCTTCGATGAGTTCTTTCTTTTCACTTTCAATTTCTTTAATAATGACCATAAATTCCTCATAGTCACGAATAATCACATCTAAAAATTTATCTACTTCTTGTGGTCGATATCCTCTGGTATCGATTTTAAACTCTTTTTCTAGAATATCTTTTCCAGTTAGTAAAATTCTTTCCTGATACATATGAACCACCTCAATCCCTATGTATTCATTTTCTCAAAAAAAAAGCAATTTGTCAATGTATAGTATATGAGTCTTATACATCTACAATTGTTTTTTTATTGGATATTATGTCATATGAAATAAAACCTTTTCTTTTGGAAAAATAAGGGATACGGTTGTTCCTTCTCCTTCTTTGGATTTGTATTGAATCGTGCCATGATGTTTTCGTATAATTTCATCTGATAAATAAACACCTAACCCTGACCCTTTTTGTTTGGTTGTAAAAAATGGTTTTTTAATTTGTATCAGTTCTTCTTTACTCATACCCTTGCCATTGTCTTGCACCATGATTTTAAAATGTTGTTTGGTTTGAACGACAGATACTTTAATACTACCCTCTTGATGTTCACCAATTGCTTCAATACTATTTTTAATTAAGTTAATCAGTACTTGTGAGAGTCGGTTATAATCTCCCCATATGAAAAGTTCATCATCTTTTATGTCAAAATGTGCTTCAATATGGCGATCTTCTAAAATAGGAATAAAATTATGATATATGTTTTCTAATAATAGATTAATATCCATTACATTTTTTTCGATATGAATTTTATTGATAGATAAAAAATCTTCTAATAAAATTAATACCCTATCTATTTCTTCTTTTAAAATTGGTACATATTTTCGACTATGTTCTATTTGATTTACATCAAACATATCTAAATATCCCTTGCATACCGCAATTGGATTTTTAATTTCATGTGTAATTTTAAATAAGGATTCTCTAATTTCTTTTTCATGTTCAAATTCTTTTAATTTCAAACGCAAAGATAAAATGTCTTCTGTACGTTCAAATAGATATATCGTAAATTCTGTAATTAATAAGAAAGCGGATATAAATATACAATATGTAAACAAACCATGCATACTGATTTTAGAAATACTAAGCAGTATAATACTGACAAGAATGCATTTGATAGCAAGTATAGTATATACGAATATATTTTGATTTAGATTTTTATATTGACAAATCTTATAAAAAATATAATAAAATGTATATTCCGCAATAACTAGAAATATAGGAAAATCCCAATTATAATAATAATGCATTACAATACAGATAGATAAAATGAATATATCTGCTTTCCGATTTTTTATATATGCGATAATAAGAGGAATATTGAATAGTAAAAGGGGCTGATACGGTGATAGTTTTAGACCAAATCGCAAAATGAAATAGAATGAACTAATCAACGCAATATCTAAAAATAAATCATTTTTTTCTTGATTTAAGGTATGATTATAAGCCTGATATAACAAACAAAATAGCAACGGAAATATAATAAAGATTATATTAATTATAATTGTTTCAAATAAATTCATATTTCATCCCTCGACAAAATCATACAATTTATGAATGTCGAATGATGTCGAAAAATGAAAAAAACGATTTTTTATCGTTTTAATTCATCAATTTGTTTTTTAAGTTGTCGAGCGCTATCGCCTAAAATAATTTTTAATTGATTATCAATCTCGACAATTCCTTTTGCTCCCATTTTTTGAATTGCTTCTTTATTTACCAATTCTACATTTTTAAGAGTTACAATAAATCTAGATTTATTGACTTCATAATTTAAAATATTATCCTTACCACCTAAACTTGCAACTAATTTATTCATTTCAATTTTGATATCTTTTTTCATAGATTTTGAAATTGCTAGGGCAACAAGGACTAAAATCACAATAATCAAAATATATTGCATTTGTACCATTTTTATCACCTATTATCATTATACTATATTTTTTCATTTTTTAATATCTTTTTTTTCTAACACTAATTTTGTATTCAATTGAAAAAGTAAATTGCGTTTAAAGATAAAGAAGTGAAATTTAGTCTTTCAATAAATTTAGTCAAGGACGA
>CANQWB010000002.1 GCA_947627435.1 uncultured Bacilli bacterium | reverse complement strand
GGAGATTTTTCTTGTAAAATGAATATTTTTCTTTATTTTTAATACTTTTGAATCTATTTTTTATTTTCTTTGATACAGATATTACTTTTCTATAAATACATTTTTACCAATATTTAAAATTGGTAGTTTTGAAAAAAAAAATAAAAAAAAAGCAAAGTTCTGCTTTTTCTATATAATTATTTTACTCATTTCCTAAATATTGTTTTGCAACTGCGATAATACGAGCAGCCTCATTCATGAGTTCATCAAAGTGTTCATTTACATATTCTGTATTGTTTGCTTTACTTTCCATTTCATGATTGTAAGAAAGTTCTGCTAATGTAGTGAATCCTAAATATTTGGAATCGCTTTTCATTGCATGTACTAAAATCGCATAATTTGGCATATCGTTTTGTTCTTTGTATGCTTTCATTTGTGGAATTCTAGTTTCTGATTCTGTTAAGAAATCTTGTAATGTTTCATCATACATTTCCATATCTCCTAATAATTCTAATCCATGATTTACATCTACTCCATTACTTGTTAATACATTTACATCTTTCATTTACTTTCTCCTTCTTTTAAATATTTTATTAACAATCGATTTAATTCTAATTTATCGATTGGTTTGGATAGATAATCGGAAAATCCATCTTTTAAGTATTTTTCTTTCATGCCTGTAATTGCATTGGCTGTGAAGGCAATGGTAGGTGTATGATAACATCCTATTTTTTGTAATTCTTTTAGTGTTTCTACCCCACTCATTTTAGGCATCATATCATCTAGTAAAACAAGATCATAAGTTTCTCCTTGTTTGATTTTTTCAATACATTCCATACCACTCGTTGCTTGATCTGTTACTACATTGTAATTTTGTAATAATCTAACTGCAACTTTTAAATTGATTTTATTATCATCTACTAATAATATTCTTTTGTTAGAAGCATCAAATATTTCAATATTCGTAGAAGCTTCTTCTATATCTTTGATTTGTTTTCCTTCTACAATTCTTTGGTCAAGTGCGACTGTGAATTTAGAACCATTTCCATATTCACTTTGAACAACAATACTACCATTCATCAGTTCCACTAATTTCTTGGTAATGGCTAAGCCAAGACCAGTTCCTTCAATAGTAATATTTTTTTCTAGGTCTAGACGTTCAAATTTGTTAAATAATTTATCAATATTTTCTTTTTTAATTCCAATTCCAGTATCTTCTACGGATATAATCAAACGACAGATATCTTCTTTAATCACAAAATCTACTTTAAATTCAATATATCCTTCTTTGGTATATTTAGCAGCATTGGTAAGTAAGTTTAAAATAATTTGTTTTAAACGAACATAATCTCCATATAATACAGCTGGAATACTAGGATCGAATATAGTTCTTAAAGTAATTGGTTTTTCGCCAATTCTAGATTGTGTTAAAGCGGTTAATTCATCCAATACATTTTTAATACTGTATTCAGTATTGACGATTTCTAGTTTATTGGCTTCTATTTTAGAAATATCCAATATTCCGTTTACGATTTCTAGTAAGTTTTGAGATGCCATCATAATATCTTTGATTTCATCTTTTGCTTCTACAGGAACATTTTCTTCTTCTGATAATGCTTGAGAAAATCCTACAATTGCGTTCAAAGGTGTTCTAATTTCATGAGACATATTGGATAAGAATTCTGATTTAGCATTGTTTGCTTTTTCTGCTTGTTCACGTGCGATATTAAGTTGTTCAATTAACTTCATATCTGGATTTTCAATGGTATGGTACATAATAAAAACAGTTATTGAATATACAAAGTTAATCAATAATACTTCAGGATATATATTTTGTATAATGCCAGTTATAGATAGCAATAATATCAATAATAGAACTGGAATATATTGTTTTTTCCTAATATTTTTTATATCTAATAGTGTTATAATGACAATTGTGATAGTATAAAAAAATGCCATTCCATATACAAAATCCACACTTGGGCCATATGCGTATTTGTTAGATCCATCTTTTAAATATATTGGTAATATCCAGACTATAATTGAAAATACAATATTTATCATAACAAACAATAACAATAATATTTTATTTTTGGAATTATTTTTATGTGAAATTGAGTAAACATAAATTGTAAAAAACATTGTCCAAATTATTGTACAAATTAAATACACTTTCATAACCACATTTACTAAAGTCATAATGTTACTATATATCAATATCGGAATTGTTAATTCAGTACATAATGATACAAGTGTTATAACGATTAAAAATCCATATATTTTTACATCAACATTATTGACTTTTTTCTTAATAAAAAACATAGTTGCCAATAGTATTGTATAAACAAGTCCTGCAACAGATAACAATATTGTCATTTCATACCTCCTACTATTCACTATATACAGTATACCACAATATAAACTTCTTTCCACGAAAAAAAGTATATTTTATTTATTTATATACTTTTTTCATTGTATATTGACTTCCTTGTTTTATAGACTTAACGTATTCTTCACCTTGTTGCTCTAATTCTTTAAAAGCACGTTTATTATTTTTATAAGGAATTTTTGCATTTGCAATATATTCAGGAATTTCATAGTCTGGCAATTCTTCTTGACACGTCTGTATTATAATTTGTTTAAAATCCTCAAAATTACCATCAAATTCTGGTTGTAATTCAATAAATGCCATAGGCACTGAAGATTCATCATGATTTACGTCAGGAACACCAACTACTACACAATCTTTTACGCCTTTCACATTCATAATTACATTTTCAATAGTATCTGGAGAAATTTTAAAAGCTTCTTTTTTAATTAGTCTTTTACTTCTGCCAGTTATAAATATATATCCATCAGAATCAACAATTCCCAAATCACCTGTATGTATCCATTGACTGCCATCTTTATGAGTTTGCTTAATTTTTTTTGTTTCTTCTTCATTATTTAGGTACCCAACAAATACATTATCTGATTGAAAACAAATTTCACCTTCAACGCCAATGTCTAACTTTTCATTAGTTTCTGGATCAAAAGTAGCGACACTGATTCCCTTTAAAGGAATACCTACAGAATCTGGTTTATTTGCATATACTGGTGATATTGCTGCAGCTCCGGTCAATTCATTATTCCCATAGCCATTTATAATTGGAACTTCAAAAAGTTGCTCCATACTTAATAATTCTTGAGCTACGATTTTATCTCCACCTGAAACAAATGCTTCTGCAGTAGAAAGTTTTTTATATATATTTGAAAGTTCTTTTAAATATCGTCTTAATTCTTTCTTGGCACTCAAAGAATTTTCGTGTTCAAGTTCTGCAACCCTATTTTGTAACTCCAATATTTTATTATATAAATATCTATAGTGAAGTGGTGCACCTGCCGCAAAATGATATTTTCCTAAATCATCATAAATAGTAGTTTCTGATACATAAGGCGTCATTTCCGCTTTCATACTAAATGATAAAGATGCATATATAGAATTATTTAAGCCATATATAATAAAAGGTGGTATAGCCACATACATGGTTTTCCCCTTCGAAAAAGGTAAATCTGTGTATGCCTCTTTTTGCATTGCGGAATTAAAATTATATTCTGTATGTATAATTGATTTTGCTTTACCGGTACTACCGCTGGATTGGACAATTAAAGATGGTCTATCTTTTTCAAACTTTGCAGGTTTAATATTACTATTAATATTTCCTGACTTTAAAAAATCAGTATATTTAGAAAATCTTTTATCATCTGGTAAACTAATTAGTTTACCTTCTTTTTTATCTTTTAAATTGGCTAATATCTGTATAAAAGGATTCAAGTAATCTTTTGGAGATGCCACAAAAACTCTAGACAAATCAGTTTCATCAATTATTTCCAATATATTTGAAGTAATTCCATCAAATATTACCATAGTTTTACAATGGCTTTCATTGATGTTTTTAATTAAATCTTTTCCTTTTATTCTTAAATCTATCCATTTGGATGTTGCGCCTAATTTACTTAAAGCTAATAAATTTTCTTGCACAATTGGCATATTTATAGTACCAATTGCAATTACATCGCCTTCCTTAATTCCAATTTTAGAATATGCATCAGCTAGACGATCCACATTTTGTAATAATGTCTTGTAATTGATATTTTTTCCTAAAAAACCAATAGCATCTAAATTTAAATTGTCTTGATTCATATGTGTTATTGTAGTGTACATGGTTTGATTTAAATCAAACTCTCGTACTGGCTTATTTCTGTGATATAGTGAACTCATATTATCTCTTTCCCCCTTCAATATGGCGTATTATAACATACTACCATATTTTGTCAAATTATTGTTGCAAATAGTTTAAAAAATGCAACGTTCTGTTAATATTTTATTTGTTATGAATTTCATTTGCCTTTTAAACTAAAATTCATACTTTTTAGGTAAACATAATTTTTCCTAAAACATGTATTTATCATAACATATTTTAAATGATATGTAAATGAAAATACTTTTTAAAATCACTTATTGTTTGCTTTTAGCCAACTTATAATCAATCGTTTGAACAATGACACCATAACCTATAAAAAAGATATAAATCATAATACAATTGATAAATGTTCCTATGATTCCATATTGGTCTACATTCATATAAAAATATGGATATGTTGTATTTCCTACAAATCTTCCACCAAAAGCTACATAGATAATATCAAATAATGTATATGCAATTAAAATAAAACTCCAATAAAAAGGATAACTTTTTTTTAAATGTCCTTTTGTACCAAAAATAATATAATCAAATATAACTAATAATGGTACATATAAGTGTACAAAATTACATTCTAAAGCATGCCCTGTATATGCTCCCATACCTCCATCAGATGAAAGTAATAATTGGTAAACAAACATAGTAATAGTTATGGCCATAGTAACCATACCTTTTAGAATATAATATAAGTTTCCTTTTTTTAATTTATGAGTCATGGTAAGTATTACAATTGTTAAAAAGAAAATAAAACATAATAAATTACTTTGAATCGTAAAGTAAATAATAGATTTTTGAAAAGAAAGTAATTTAAAATTTAAATATAATCCAACACCACTTACAACAACAATAATTATTTTAAATAACAATGACAATTTGTCCTTCATATACATCACACTTTCAAAATCATTATAAAGGATTACTAAAAATTAGTAAAGAATTCTTCTATTTCCTTGATATTATATTGACACCAGTTTTGTTTCATTTACATAACTATAAAAAAAGTTTAAACAAATATTTGTCTAAACTTTAATCTATTATGATACCTTTTTTCTATTTAATGATTTAACTATATTTTTTTCAGCTTCTTTATTTGTAGTATTCTCCCATAATAAATCTCCACATAATAAATTAATGCTTTTAAATTGATCTAGTGTTTTTTGTATAATCTCATCATTTAGATCTTTTCCGTTGGCATTTTTGCATAAAAGATCTATAGCAAAATTTAAATATGGAAAATTTACTGCATTTGCATATTCAGTTTTATCTACACCAAATATCTTATTTCTTTTGAATTTCAATTTGTTTTGAAATGAAGTGTAATCATATTTTAGAAAAAGTGCTTTTCCACCATTTTCTTTAGTTGCTTGTAAAAGAGATAGACATTGGCAATCTGTTACATTTCCATCTTCAAAAATTGCTGCATTCTTCCAATATTCTTCATTTGCAATAATAAGCATAAAATTAGAAGTGATATTTTCAGGTATGAATGTGTAAAATTGACTACATAAATTTACACCGCCGATTGTAAATTCTTCTTGTTCTTTTTCACGCATCACTGAAGCCATGAAATTTAATAAATACTTTTGAGATTGTTCTAAATCAATTGTTTCTAATGTTTTCATTATTTAACCCTCCTGACCTATATATTAACAGTTCATATTGAAAAATTCAAGTAATTTTTACTTTTTATGATAACTTAATACCTTTTGAAAAATTTCTGTTTCTCTTTTATGTTCAGCTGCAATTGCTAATTCTCTCATTCTTGGATATCCAGATAATTCTTCAGCTTTTTGGCAACAATGTTCATAATCAAGTAAAGTTGCTTCCATCACACCTTCAGAACCCCTATTGGAAATTTCATATGTACTACTACTTGTACCATTATTTTTGTTTACAATCTTATTTTGATAAATATATCCCAATATATAATTTGCTAAAGCATTGTGTCCAGCTGTTGAAATATGGAAATTATTTTCACTACGATTGTATTTTTTCCCAACTTCTACTGTATCAATAAATGTAACACCATATTGCTTACATAGATGGATTAATTCTTCATTATATGCAATCACTAAGTCTCTGAATATATTCATTTCTTCACATTGTAAAGATTTTGGAATATAAGCACCTAAAGAATAAATATCTGTATTTGAATTGATTGATAATATCGCATCATAATTTTTTTCAATTGCGCCTATTACTTTTTTTAATGTTTCTTTATCATTCGTTTTTTCTAAGGTATAGTAATAATTTGGCTTTTTATCTCTCAATTGATAACTTTTCTTAATGCCAAATGGGTTTGCTCCTACTTCCCTCATTAAATCATTTACTCCACTAGAATATATCAATATAGGTTCTTGTGCTTGTTGCAATGAGGTAGTTATTTTAATATTTTGATCACCTGCTTTAGGTGTATATATTAATCTATATACGTTACCAATTTTTCCTAAACATTTTGGTAATCCTAAATCACTCATCACTTTTTCTAACGCACTCACTACACTATATATTTGTGATAATTTAATTTCTTCCAAATTCAAATTATTTTTTAAAAAATAATCTATATGTTCTGTTTTATTCATAGTAAGTGAGAAAGCATTAATAACTTGAGGATTCAATTCTTCACTTGTTAATGCCGAAGCGATATATTCTAATAATCCTTTTTTAAAAAAGGTAGAAGTAGTATTGACTCCTTGCGAATCATTAAGTCCTACTATTAATAATCCATTATTCTTATAATACTGTATTAGTTTCTCAATTTTTTCTTTATCTGTTATTGATTGTTCCATCACAATTCCCCCTTAAATTGATTGTTATACTAACATATTTTTCGTTGATTGTCAAATTGAAAAATTAGTTGTCACATGTAACAATCAAAATTGTTAGTAAAATAGTAAAGTAGTAAAGTATATTAACAGTTTTTGATTATACTCTAGTTTCTTTTAACGTTTTTATAAATTGGCCTTCTATGACTGATTGTTTCCACTATGATTGGAACAGCATCTTATCTTACCAATTTGGTATATAGAATAAGAAATACCGTTCATATAAATTGATCTTCAAAATCTGCTAAACATAATTCCAACTCTGAAATAGTAAATTTTACTTCATGAAATGGATTTACATAAAAAAATTCAACATAACTGTTGAATTTATAAATTGTAATTCTATTTTTCTAAATATTTTTTTAAGATTCGATTTAATTCTTCTACCACAATTGGTTTGGTTAAATAATCATCAAATCCAGCACTCAAATATTCTTCTTTTTTTCCTACAATCGCATCCGCTGTTAAGACAACTACAGGAGTAGAAAAACCTTTCATTTCTTTTAGATGTTGTAATGTTTCTATTCCATCCATCTCAGGCATCATTTGATCTAATAAAATTAAATCATAAGTGTTTTTCTTTATCCTATCAATACATTCTTGTCCAGATGTGGCAGTATCTACTTTTGCTTGATAAGGTTCTAGTAGACGAGTTGCTACTTTGATATTTAATTTATTATCATCTACGACTAATATAGATTTACTAGAAGCATCAAATGCAGATACTTTTCTTTTTCTCGTATGATGAATTCCGATATCACCAATTGGTGATTCATCAATAATTTTTTGCGTAAGCGAAACGGTTACAATCGTACCTTTTCCTTCTTCGCTTTCAATAACGAGTTCTCCTTTTAATAATTCAATTAAACGTTTTACAATCGAAAATCCTGTATTGGTATTCTGATCTTCTGATAAAATCTCGCTTACCTTTTCTCTTGACATACCAATACCAGTATCTTTGATCACTACAGTCAATTTTGTATTTGGATTTTTGACTTCACTATGTGCTTCAATAGTAATAGTACCTTTGTCAGTATAATGAACTGCATTATCTAATAAGTTTGTCAAAATTTGATAGAATTTACCTTTATCTCCTAATAAAGCTACTGGAATATCACTATCAATTTTTGTATCTAATAAAATTGGATCTTTTCCAATACGTTCTTTGGTAAAGCTAATTAAATCTTGAAATAATTTTGGAACATTATATTCTTTTTCATCTAGTTCTAAAATACCCTTCTCTACTTTGGAAATATCTAACATACCATCAATAATTTCTAGTACATTGTTACTTGCACTATTGATATTTTCCAAATCTTCACGTACTTCTGGGGATTTTGCATTTTCTAAAGCAGATTCACTTAATCCAATAATAGTATTCATTGGTGTACGGATTTCATGAGACATGGTTGCTAAGAAATCAGATTTCGCATGATTTGCCTTTTCAGCTTGTTTCAAAGCATCTTGCAACATGGCATTTTGTCTACGCATATATTCCGCATTTTCAGTTACATTTTTTGTTAAAATCGTAACTTTAGTTTCCCCTTGATTGACTGTAAAGAAAGCTGTACTTTCTAACCAGGTATCCTCTTCTTTTAAACGATAACGAATAGAAATTGGTTCTAGATTATCACTACTTGTAATTTGTTTGAAGTTTTCAATTGAGAATGTACTGAATACTTCTTCTTGATTGCTAGGATCAATAACAGTCGTTACTATTTGATTCCATAATGTCTCAAATTCACCGGTTTGATCATTTCCAAAATAGATGGCATCCTCTTTTAACTTGTGCAAATCCATTCTACCTGTTAATAAATCCAAATTGATTTCAACATCATAAGAAATAGAAGTGATTTGATTTAACTTGTTTTCTCTTGTTTTAATATCTTTGGTTTGAGATACGAGTAAATGTTGTTGTTCATGTTCTTTCGTTGCATCTGAAATTAAAATGACATCGTATTGTTTTTTATGATCCATAAATGGATAAATTTTAATTTTAATCCATCTGGTATGATTATATTGAGGATTGTGATAAGAAAACATTTGTGTCACATATTCATGTTCTCCATCCCAATTACGTAGTTCATTTTGGACAATTGGAATTTGAAAAATTTCAGTGATAATTTCTTTTGGAGATTTTTCTTTTGACATATCTTCTAATCCTAATACATCATAAATATTTCCTGTGGTATAGACAATCTCACGATTGTTGTGATCACATAATATATAAATTGTCACTGCATTTGTTACAAGAGATTGAAATAATTTTTCACGATAACGTCCTTTGGTTGTTTTTGAAATAAAATAAATTAGACATAGTAAAATGATACATACTACAAAAATCAAAATCCACGGCATAAGTAAGACTCCTCTCATACTATCTAAATTATAGCCGAATTCAGTCTTTTCTGTCAAGCAAACAAGCATATAAAAAACGAAGAGAAAACTTCATTTTTTATATTATGATAGCAGTTATATTTTTTTCAATTATTTTCTAATTTTTTAAAGTTCCAATGGATACCACATAAATGCCATCTTCACGTCTATAGGAATAATTCGTACCTGTTAATACCATTAGAAAAGAAGGTTCTCCACATTTTTGAATATCTACACGTTCTTTGAACTTTAATAAATTGTTTGCAGCGGAATCAACATGTCCAGCACCTAATTTGATTTCAATTGCCCCCCATTTACCACTACTTGTTCTTAAGATAGCATCAACTTCAAAATCTTTTTCATCGCGGTAAAAAGAAATGTCTCCACCATAGCATCCGGTATATATCTTCAAATCTCTCATACATAAAGATTCAAACATAAAACCAAAAGTTCTTAAATCATTGATTAAATCATTCGGTTTGATTTCTAATATTGCAGTTGCGATGGATGGATCGACAAAATATTTTTTTGGTTTTGTCCTTAATGCATATTTACTTCTAAAATTTAAATTGGTAGCACTTACATTTTCTACTACAAATAGTTTTTCTAACGTATTTATATAATCATTTAAAGTTGGTCTTGAAATATCATCATCGAAATTATTTTTCACATCATCTTCTATTGTGGTGGTAGAAACTTGTGTTGAAATATTTCGTGCAAGTGATCTTAAAACATTTTGCATTTTTTCTGGATTTCTTTCTATGCCACCTACTTGTCTCACTTCTTCGTGGATTAGAGATTTTACGTATTCTTGTGCAAATCTATATTTCATATTGCTTTTTACTTCTATGGAAGCAGGCCAACCACCACGAACAATAACATCAGCTATATCTTCCAATGATAATTTAGATACGCCTTTGATATCTTTTCCTTCCAATATATCCTTAAATGACACTTCTCCTGTGGATTCCCCTGATTCAAATAAGCTCATAGGTCGCATAAGAACTCTAGAAATTCGTCCAGTTCCTGTATGCATCGTTTCTCCTTCACTTGGTTTAGCAGAACCAGTTAATATATATTCACCTTTTAAACCAGAATGATCGACATCTGTCCTGATGGCATCCCATACAACTGGATACATTTGCCATTCATCAAACATACGAGGTTTTTCACCAGTTAAAAATAAGGATGGTTTTGTATTTTTAATATCATCAAATTCTTGTTTTCGATCCGGATTTTGAAATTCAATAATACTTTTTGCATGATAAGCACCTGTTGTCGATTTTCCGCACCATTTACAACCTTCTATTAACACTGCACCCATGATGTTCATTAGTTCATCAATTTCTGAATCTACAATTCTAGGTAAATATTGCATTGATATCTCTCCTCTCCATATAACAATATCATAATTTTACAAAAAAAGCAATTTTTATTTTACATTTTGAGAAAATATTATTTTACAAAAAAAGATAGAATTTTCTATCTTTTAAAATACTCTTTTTCTTAAGAAAGAAGGAATATCTGTTTCATCAGATCCATTATCTTCTTCACTGTTTTCTTCTTTTAACATTTCTTCTCTTCTGTTACTACGTGAATTTTCTTTATTTTTTGAATCAAATCCAGTTGCAATGACTGTTACAATGATTTCATCTGTTAAATTTTCATTGATAACTGCTCCAAAAATTGTATTGATATCGGTTTGAGCAGAAGTACGAATCACTTCAGCAGCTTCTTCTACTTCAAATAATGTTAAATTTGGACCACCGGTTACATTGATGATAGCATCGGTTGCTCCACTGATACTTGCTTCTAATAATGGGCTTTCTACCGCTTGTCTTGCAGCATCGGTAGCACGGTTTTCACCAATTCCCATACCAATTCCAATTAAGGCATTTCCACGTTTTTCCATAACGGCTTTGACGTCTGCGAAGTCTAGATTAATTAACCCCGCAACAGCAATCAAATCTGAAATAGATTGCACACCACGTCTTAAGACATTATCTACTTCTTTGAATGACTCCAATAATGGTGTAGATTTATCAATAATTTCACGTAAACGATCATTTGGAATTACAATTAAAGTATCTACATGATTTTTTAATTCTTCTAATCCTGATAACGCTTGATCCATTCTTCTTTTTCCTTCAAATGAGAATGGTTTGGTAACAATACCTACTGTTAAAGCGCCCATATCTTGTGCGATTTCAGCAACGACTGGAGCAGCTCCTGTACCAGTTCCACCACCCATACCGCAAGTGATGAATACCATATCTGCACCTTCTAAAGCAGCTTCAATTTCCGCTCTACTTTCCATAGCAGCATCTTTTCCAACTTGTGGATTTGCTCCAGCACCTAATCCATTGGTTAATTCTTTTCCAATTTGAATACGAATTGGAGCTTTAGAGTTATTTAAAACTTGTAAGTCTGTATTGGCAACAATAAAGTCTACTCCTTTTAATCCTGATTCAATCATACGATTTACTGCGTTATTACCGCCACCACCAACTCCGATGACTTTGATTTTCGCTAATTGATCCATTTCTAATCCGAACATATATATCCTCCCTTATTCGCTAAAAAAGTATCCGAATACTTTACCTAACATTGATTCGTGTGAAATGATAGAACTTTTTTTAGTAGATGAAAGTTCTTCCATATCCGTTTTACTAATCATTGTATAGTCAATTCCTTTTAATTTTAACTTATTGATAAAATAAGCGATGTTTCCAACAGCAGATGCGAATTTATTATTTCTAAGGCCGACTAATCGAATATTACCAACCATAGCAATTTTTCCTAATACATCTTCAGCAATTAAGGAAAAATTATTCATACTGCTTGTTCCACCTGTTATTAGTATATAATCTACTTCGCGTTTTGTCAAAATATTTATTTCTTTTCTCGCTAAAACTAATATTTCTTCAATACGTGACATAACAATTTCAGATGCTTCCAATTGATTAATTTTCACTAATTCTCCTGTTTTATCAGTTAATTCTATTGTATCATTGACACTAGCATAATTTTTATGGGCTAGCGCGAAACGTTCTTTCAATTTAACAGCATCTTCTATATTCAATTTGTAAATATAAGCTAAATCGTTATCAATATTTTTTCCACCCATGCCAATCATAGAATTCTGAACTAAAATTCCTTTATTATATAAGGCAACGGATGTTGTTTCATACCCAATATTAATGACTGCTCCAACTTGATCTTTGATTTCTCTATCACTCGTTGAATTAAAATCTCCAATACTATTGAAAGAAATATCTACCACTTCTAATCCTACATTTTCCAGTAAACTTACTACAGAGTAAATATTTTTTTTAGGAGACATAGCTACAACTGCTCTTACAGATAATATATTGCCTTGCATTCCCTTTGGGTCTTTGATTCCACTTTTTTCATCTAAAGTAAAATCAATGGGAATAATCGTTACCAATTCTTTACCTGGGACTGTTTTTTCATTCATCGCCGTTTGTAATAATTCTGTAATTACATTTCCATCAATGACTTCTTCACGATTTAAATTCATTGTTCCCTTTACCATGACAAAATCGGCTTGATATCCAGGAATGGATGTAATTACTTGCTTAATTTGAATGCCAAGCATTTGTTCTACTTCATTACAAGCTGCTTTCACACTTTCACTCGCTTCATATACATCCGTAATGAGTCCCTTTTTAATTCCTTTCGATTGAACAGATGACGCAGCAAGTAAATTGAGTTTGTTTTGATATAGTTCACATACTACTACTTTTACAGTATCGGATCCGATATCTATACTCGTATAAACATGCTTCATACTATCATCTCCTATAATCTATTCATAATTATACTATATTTTTTAAAAAAAGTAAAAGTTTTTTATGTAATTATATAAAAAAGAGAAGAATCCATCTCTATTCTTCTTTCAAACTATTATTTTTCTGTTCTGTTCCTATTTGTATCACAATTTTTTGAATCATTTCAGGATTGGTTACTCTTTTTAATTTACTACCATTTACTTCACAAAACATGAGATTGGTTGGATTTTCTATTTCCGCTAAATAATAATATTCTATATTATCTATCCATACTTGATGAACTAACACATATTTTTTATTATCATTTAATGTAAGTACAATATTTTCTTCATTCATATTATTTATTTACCTTTGTAGGTGATTTTTCATCTGAATTTACCGCACTGCTTAGCACAACTCCGCTTAGAGCTACTCCCGCCAAACCAGATATTTCACTGAAAAAGCCTATGTTTTTTACCAAATCCGTTTCTCCTAACATCATCATCGATAGACCAATACACATGAAAGATGCAGAAAGCAAAAGTAAACGTTTAGTAATTCTCTTTGCCTTAGTTACCTTTTGATCACTGGTTTTTTCTATGCTTTGAACCGTAAATTCTTGTTCTTGATTCATGTCAATAGCAATTTTAATGATTTCATTTAATGAGGCCTCATCTAAATGCACACTTTCTGATAATTTTTCTTTCGCTTCTTCATATTTTTGATTACATATAGAAGAATCTGCAATCGCATTTAATAGTACTTGTTCATTACACCCTACACTTTGTTCTATTTGTTTCATAGTAGTATAATTACTATTATAAATGATAGATGCCATATTTTGAATCATTAATATTTTTTCAATGGTTTTGATTTGTTCTGCGCTTAGTTCACTACGTTCATTCATATAATAATCTAATATCCAATCAGGTACTGTTGCAAGACTTTTATCCATACAAATCTCCCTTTCTTTTTATGTGGTATATGTTAACATAAATGATTATCCTTGTCAAATGAAAAAAAAACAATACCTATGGATATTGTTTCTAATATCGTAAAGATTTATCACATGTAAATAAAAATACTTTTTTATGGATTTACAATTTATCATATGATCCATTCTATATCTTTATTGACTTATGATTTATAAATAAGGTCTTCGATTCGAAGATACAAAATTAACCTTTGTATTATTATATGATTTTCCATTTGCTAATAAATATTTTCGAAATAATTTCATTGCTTCTGCATCACTGCTAATCATTTCTAAAATAATATCGATTTCCTTATCATTTACTTTTTTATACATCAATAGTTCATCATAATTTGTTGCCTTTTCCGTATCTGTCATATCATATACAACCCCAAATTTATAGTCACATAGTTTATTCCATTGATTTTCACCTTTATATTTTAAAGAAATCGACGCTATACTTGGGCCAATCGGTTGACCATTTTGTCTTTCTGGTAAAATTGTCTGATATCCAAAAGCATAAATTTTTCCTTTTTTACTAAAATTTACAATTTGAGTTGCTGGTTCTTTTGTTAGAATATTAGTTTCATATTGTTTTTTCATCCCTTTTAATTTAGAAATTAAATCTTGTTTACTGCTCATAACATGTCCTCCTTTGGACGTTTACATATAAAATTTTTTCATCGTATTCTCATATATTTTATTCTAATATAGTAAAGTATTGACCAGAATCTAAATTTAAAATTCCTTTCTTATTTCCATATTTACTTGTAAATTCTGCATAAATATTGACATAATTATTAATACTTTCTAGTGTTTCTAAGGTGACATAGACATAGTTACCATCACACATAATAAATAAGAAACGTTCTTCATCTACATGATTGGGTTGATACATAATTTCAGAGATACGGGCGATTAAATCTGTATCAACAAGTTTCATTTTCTGTTTGAATGTTTCATAAATCGTATCTGGAACATAATTGACAAGAACAGGGACTTGTTCCATTTCAGCCACTTCTCGAAAATCTAATAAAATCGTTTTTCCTGTCGTTTGATTATAAAAAAGTGGTGTGTTTTCTGTAATTTCAATCCAAATTGATCTTCTTTTCTTTTTTTTCACAATTGCTTTTGCGATGCGAGAATCTTGTTCTAATTTTTTAGAAATTTCAAAAGCAAATGTCTTATAATAAGAAGGATAATTTTCAATACCTGCCAATTCAATAATCTCTTGATCAGATAGATATTGATTACCAGAAATATAAATATTTTGAATTCTAAAATCTAATAATTTGGAACCAATGAAGAAAAAACAAATACAACAAACAAGTGCGATTAAAATACGACCATAACGGATTTTTCTTTTTTTTGTTTTTATTTTTTTTATCTTTTTTCGTTTTACAGTTTGTAAATTTGTTGTTTTTTTCTTTTGCACTTTTTTTACTTGTTTTTTCTTCATAATGGACTCCTTTGTTATTCTACTATTTCTTGTTCTAATATTAAATCAATATGATATTTTTCTTTGACTTTATCTTGAATATGATGAATAATTTCTATGATATCTTTTCCTGTAGCATGACCATCGGTCACAATAAAATTTGCATGTTTTTCAGATATTTTTGCCCCACCGATTTGATAACCTTTTAATCCTAAATCCTCTATTAATTTTCCTGCTGACATTTCATTTGGATTACGAAAAACACTTCCTGCACTTGGAAATTCTAATGGTTGAGACATTAATCTTCTTTTTTTTCGATCTTCAATAATATCCATAATTTCTTCTTTATTTCCTTTTTTGAGTACAATATTTGCTTCTAAACATACATATCCTGGATTCTGTTTTAAAAACGAAGTACGATAATGGAATTGTAAATCACGATTATAAAAACGTTTGATTTCTAATTCTGGTGTAATCATAAGGACACTTTCTATAATATAGCCCATATCACTACCATAAGCACCAGAATTGTTATAAACAGCACCCCCTACTGTTCCCGGTATTCCAGTCGCAAACTCCATTCCAGTATAACCCATTCTAGAAACTTTTAAGGCAAGTTTTAAAAGCGGATATCCAGCACCCACATGAATCATATTTTCTTCAATTTTTAAATGATCAAAAGCAGTTAAGCGAATCAAAATACCTTTATAATCATCTGCAAAAATTAAATTAGAACCTCCGCCTATTATTTTATAAGGAATTTGATGTTGTTTAATATAACTTAAAAGTGTCAATAGTTCTGTTTGATTTTTCGGTTCGACTAAAACGGCCCCTTTCCCACGTAATTTATAGGTCGTATATTTCGATAAATCTACTTGTTCTAAAATCATACCGCATTTTATTTTTTTTAGTTCTTTTATCACATTACTTCACCATTTCTTTTAATGTATTATAGATGCATGTTGCACTTTCTTTGACTTCTAATTTTTTTAAACTATTTTTCATTTGTTGGAGTCTTTTTTCATCATGTATCATTGTATCAATGGTCCTTACTAAAATATCACCTTTTAAATCTTTTTCTTCAATGAGGACTGCCGCATCTTGTTTTATAAAATCCATCGCATTTTTATATTGATGATTATCTGGTACATATGGACTTGGAATTAGAATAGATGGAATTTGAAGAGTAATGATTTCACTTAAAGTAGATGCTCCACAACGTGTAACCATGATATCGGCATTTTGCATCATTTGCACTTGATTTTCAACATAAGGTACGACATATACATTTTTAGGAAATTGATTCTTTGATACTGTTTCATAAAAATCTTTGCCTGTTACAAATAGAATTTCATATTCTTTGTTTTGGAACAAATTCATAGTTTTTACTAAAATATCCGTCATTTTACTAGATCCTAAAGAACCCATTACAATGTATACGAGTTGTTTATCTTTAGAAAGTCCATATTTGGTTTTATCCATTTTAGGTGCTTTACTAGCTGCTTCACTGCATGGATTACCAGTAAACACTGTTTTATATTCTGGAAAATGTTTGATAGTTGTTTTGAATGATACACCAATCTTATCTGCATATTTGCTTAAAAATAAATTGGCTTTTCCAGGAGCACTGTTTTGTTCATGAATAAAGGTAGGATAACCTAGTTTTTTTGCAGCATAAATAACAGGACCTGTTACATATCCTCCTACCCCAACCACAATGTCTGGTTTAAATTCTTTTATCAACTGTTTACATTTTCGATTGGCTTTGATAAAACATTTAATTGTATTTATATTTTTCCATATATGTTTGCGATGAAATCCATATATTTCAATGGTTTCAAAAGGAATCCCTCTTGCTGGAATAATATCTTTTTCCATACGATTATGCGTACCAATATATAAAATTTCACTACCTGGTTCTTTTTCTTTAATTTTTTCGATGATAGCTAAAGCAGGATAAATATGACCTCCAGTCCCTCCTGCACTGATGATAACTCTCATTTGTATCACATCCTAACATTATTATATCATAATTCTATGTGATTTCAATCTATTTTAGAAGATACAAAAATACCATTTGATTTATTCAAATGGTACTTCCTCTACTATTTCTTCATGTTTTTTCTTTTTCTTTTTGTGTCTTGCTTTGGTATCTTCAATCGAAGAATGAGATTGTTTTTTTCTTCTCTTACATAATACTATAATTAAAATAATGAGTAGTATTAGAGAAATTCCTCCTAAAATGAGTCCAATTATAAAATATAACTGATTTTCTTTTTCTAATACTTCTATTTCATCTTGATAATAGATTTGCAATGTATTTTCTTCTTTATCATATGAATATAAATGTATTTTACCCGTTTCAACATTCATTCCATAAATAAGAGCATGATTGGATGATTGCTTTATTTTATATGCAGGTACTTCTTCATCATTTAATACAATCACTGTTTTTGTATAACGTGATGGAATTTTTTCTAACTCCATTGGATATAAAATGACACTTCCAAATGTATATTCTTGATATTTGGTATAAGTTTGATTGCCAATATCATAAATATAAAGGTCAATTTTTCCTGTTTCATCTTTTAAACCTACTAATGTATATTTTGTAATTTCATTATAGTAAGCAGGTACTTCTTCCTCTTTCATTTGTACCGTTGTTTCAGTATAATTGGCAGGAGCTTGTAATTCACTACGTTTTCTTACTACGGTATAGGATTGGTTATTTATTTCAACAGAAATAGGATTATATTCTTTGACATTCACTGTTACGACATAAGTTCTTACATTTCCATTTTGAGCTGTCACTGGAATTTCAAAGCGATTGGCACCTTCATTTACTTCTCTTTCGCCCAATCCTTCTACACGAGCAGTTCCATCTTCTACGGAACCAACAATATTTACATGAGTTGTTCCAGGTTCCATTTCCACAGTATATTCTAGTGTATCACGATTAAATTCAGGCGCAATGCCTACACCTTCAACTCCTAAAGAAGATAAATAGTTGTTAGAAGAAAATACGACAATTGGTTGACTTCTTACTGTAATTTGCGCTGTTTTAGTGGTACTATATTTGGAATTGGTTGAAAAATCAGCAGCATCGATTGGGACAACACTCACTGTTGCAGAACCTACTGCATTTGCTTTAAAAGTAAATGTTTTGGTTTCATTTTCAATCCACACAGATGAAGTTCCACCAGATAAGATAGATCCATTGGAAGATGTGATTGCAAATTGTCCTGCAATGTCACTTGCTTGAATTGTAATGATTACATTCGATCCTACAATTGGTGAAGCAGAACTTGCATACACATTCAAAGAACCTGCCTTTACATGATTTATAAAAATAAAAGAAGTGAAAAGTATCAATATATTACATACTACTTTTTTCATAATTTGATTCCTTTCTATTGAATTATACTATTGCCTTTCATAATATAATTTTTAATATTTACATAATCTACTGCTGAAATTTTTCCATCTTGGTCTACGTCTGCTGAAATCTTATAAGAACCTGTTAAATTCATAGAAGACATAATACAATTTTTTACTTGTACATAATCTACTGCAGTTACCATTCCATCTCCATTGACATCTCCAAAAATAATGATACGCAATGATAATGTTTCCTTTTCTGTTGTAATGGTAAGAATATCACCTGTTTTTAATACTGTTCCATCATGAATTTCAGTTGTTTTATTGTCAGCTATTGTTGTGATTTTAATGGATGTATTTGGATTTGTAGTTTTAAATTTTGAAATCACAGCTTGTGCTGATGTTCCTACTTTTACTCCTGAAATGTAACCATCATGGTATGCATATCCTGCATTCTGTACAATATTTGTAATAGTAGAATTTTGTTTTTCATTTGCCTGTTTATCCAGTTCTTCTTTTGTATTTGTATCTACTACTGTTGGTAAAACTGTTGGAGTAGTTGGCATATTTTGATATACAGGTATTACAAATTCAATTGCACTATCTACTAATCCATCTATTTTTGAATATCCGTCATAAGTAGATCTTCCTTCAGATACTGCTGCTTGTATATTTGTCATGTATTGATTGGAATAATTTCCATATACATTACTTGTTACATTCCATTTCTTAAAATATAATGTATTCTGTTTTTTATTGATATATGCATTTGCAATATAGGTAGCACCACCTTTAATGGATAATTCTAAAGTTGTCCATGGACGATCATATCCTGTGCCAGCAGCAAATTCAATTGCGCATGCTACTGGATTGGAACAACTAGAAAAAGCACCTAAATTATATACATTGTAATAAGATATATCATTGATTTTTCCAGTACCATTGGCAGAACCACTTAATTTTCCATCCTCAATTACAACTTCTTGTTTCGAACTAGCAGCTAAATGTACAGGGTTAATACTATTTCCATTATAAGTTGCCGCTTCAACATAAATATTCGCATATGGATATAAATCTGTATTTTTTAATACATTTTGAACGGCTTCTAATGTTTGATAATTTTCATTATATCCTAGATTTTCAAACATAAAAATTTCTCTTTCTGTTAAAAAATTACGTGGGTCTATATAATAAGCAACTGTCTGGGCATTGGCCGCATACCAATTACTACCTTCTCTAACAATATAGGATTTACGAATAGGATCATAAGAACCTTCATCCAAAGAAATATATTTAGCTCCGTTGTCTAAATCTGTAACTTGGATATAACTAATTCCTACTACACTTTCATTTTTTACTACTTCATTCCAATCTAAATTGGTTTGATAAGCTGTAAAAATCCAATTAGGGTGTGCATCTTTTAATAATGTCAACTTTTCAAAATAAGTTTCAGGAAAACCGGCTTTTGTAAATTCTTCAGCATACTTACTAACATCTACTTCAAATTTTAAGTAATCACCACAAATATAACCTGTATATGTTTTTCCATTTTTTGCGTATTCATAAACCACTTGGTAAAAATTGGACTTACAACTACTCACTGTCGATTTTACCGATTGATCTGTTAATGTAACCACATCTCCAAAATCTAAATAGTGTAATGTACTAGGTGCTATAAAATCATTTTGGGTAGGAGATTCTATATTGGGATTTTTTGTAAATGGGATAGTATTTTCTGTTACATAAGCATATTTTGGACTCGCTTGAATTTGTATAATTGGGCATAAGGAAAATAAAATAATAATCAAGAAAAATTTTGCCATTTTATTTTTTTTCATCTTATCCCCTCTTTCCCGCCATATTTCGATTTTATTCTACATATATTATAGCAAAAGTAGAAGGAAATGTATAGCATTGTCATCAAAAAGACAACTTGTTTACAAAAAAGGAAAACCGTAACACTACAGTTTTCCAAGTGTATCCAAAATGGGATACATTACATCATATGTTTTTTCATATTTTTTATGCAATTGATTGATTCTATTGTCTGAATTTGTTACAATAAGTTTATTGGAGGTTCCTATATGAAACAATCTAAAAATTATAAACAATGGATACCAAATATTCTAACAGCCAGTCGTATTATTATGACACCAATTATTATTACATTAGGAATTTTAAAAAATATTCCAATTGTCATTATCCTTACAACGATTGCTGCTTTAACCGATTTCATTGATGGTAAATTGGCTCGTAAATGGAATGTCGTGAGTGAATTTGGTGCAAAACTAGATGCAGTTGCTGATAAAGTATTTGCAATTGGTCTTTGTATTAGCTTAACTTCTATCCTACCTATCGTTTGGATTCTAGTTATATTAGAAAGTATTTTAGCCATTTGTAATTTAATCTTTCACTATAAGAGTCATAAAACCCAAACTTTATGGATTGGAAAAGTCAAAACAACTGGTTTATTTATTACTATCTTATTTGTAATATGTCTTCATTTTTTAAGCCCCTTAGAAATGATCGTACAAGGCCTTGTATATCTGTGTATCAACTTACAAGTATTATGTTTATTAGAGTATTCTATCAATTTTTATGACAATATGCATCCAATTACAGTAGAAGACAACCCAATACATCAACAAATTATGGAAGATACGGTAGAACAAGATACTATTGTTTTAGAAAATTTAGATGATTTAATTGAAAAATATGAATTACAAGAAAACAATATAGAATAAAAATATTGTTTTTTTATTTTCTTCTCAGCATATCGGCATATATATTAACTGCCTTTTTGACCCGTGCATATTTTATATTAGAAAAGGAGGAATGGATATGAATTGTAATAACAATTGTGGAGATCCTTGCAGTAGCACCTATCAAAACGCTATCGAAAAAATTAACAATTATCAACAAACATGCCCAATGGTTACTAGTATAGTAAGTATGACTGGACCTACTGGGCCAACCGGACCAACCGGACCTACGGGGCCTGCGGGAGGACCTACGGGGCCTACGGGACCAACAGGACCTACTGGACCTACGGGACCTACTGGGCCAACTGGACCTACGGGACCAACCGGACCAACTGGACCTACGGGGCCTACTGGACCAACTGGACCTACTGGACCTACTGGACCAACCGGAACAGTCCCTGCAGGATTAGCCGCATATGGAGGATTATATCGTAATACAACCAATACCATTACACTAACACCAGATACCCCAACTACTATTGTATTGAATGAAGAATTACCTGACTTAGGAGAAACATATGATACAGGTGCTGGTACAATTACAGTAGAAGAAGATGGTACTTATGAAATCACATACTATGCCCTTTTAACTGCTCAAAATAGTAACGTCGATAATGCAACTTTAGCTGTTCGTGCAGGAGGACAAAATATTACTGCAACACAAGTTACTCAAACAATTAATACTGGTGCAAACACAGTATATAGTGGAACTGTTATCGCTACCTTAAATGCAAATGATGCAGTAGATATCATTGCACAAGCAACAAGTGGTACACTTCAACAACCAGATGCTAGTGGTGTCAATGGATATTTAATCGTAAGAAAATTGAGTGCTGGAACCCCTGCTGAAGCATAGCAATTTAAAATAGTGCAGAAATGCACTATTTTTGTGTCCCAAATATAGGAATGGCATATTTTATAATAGGAAGGTGAAAATCGTGAAAATTTGTGTGTATGCCATCTGTAAAAATGAAGAAAAATTTGTAGATAGATGGGTTGATTCTATGCAAGAAGCAGATGAGATTTATGTATTAGATACTGGCTCTACAGATGATACCGTTCAAAAATTAAAAAATAGAAATGTACATGTTAAAGGAGCAACAATTGAACCATGGCGATTTGATGTAGCTAGAAATGCTTCTTTAGATTTTGTTTGTGAAGATGCAGATATTTGTGTTTGTACCGATTTAGATGAAGTATTCGAACCAGGTTGGCGTAAAAAATTAGAAGACGCATGGACAACCAATACTACGCGTGCTCGCTATAATTACAATTGGAGTTTTGATGAAAATGGTAACCCTGCAGTTAATTTTTATATAGAAAAAATTCATACTAGAAAAAATTATCAATGGACACATCCCGTTCATGAAGTACTTACCTATATTGGCCCTGATCAAGAACATTTTATTACCATAGATAATTTGACAGTCAATCATTACCCCGATAATACCAAATCGAGATCTAGTTATCTTCCCCTACTCGAATTATCTGTTCAAGAAAATCCCGAAGATGACCGAAACATGCATTACTTAGGACGTGAATATATGTATTATCAAAGATGGAATGAATGTATTGATACCTTAATACGTCATTTACACCTAAAGAGTGCGACATGGAAAGATGAAAGATGTGCATCTATGCGTTTTATAGCACGATCTTATCAAGCATTAAATCGATTTGATGAAGCTAAAATGTGGTTAGAAAAAGCAATTGTAGAAGCTCCTTACTTAAGAGAACCATATGTCGAAATGGCAATGCTTGCTTATCGATTAGAAGATTTTGACAATGTTATCTATTATGGAAAACAAGCTCTACAAATTCAAACACATACCAAAAATTATATTAATGAACCATTTAGTTGGGATTCTACCATCTATGACATTATGTCAATTGCATATTTTCAAAAACAAGATTTTAAAAATGCTATTAAATATGTTAACTTTGCAATTGATTTAAGTCCAAATAATGAAAGACTTTTAGAAAATAAAAAAATTATAGAAAGTATAAAAGATTCTACTGAATAGAATATTGATATACATCTATTTTTATATTTCAAACATTGTTATTTCAATGAAAAAGGATCTTTTGATCCTTTTACATCATATTTTCTAGCTTTTTGTTTGCTTTTTTCATAGTGGAATCTACCACTTTTTCTACCTGTTTCGTAACAGGTTTTTTATATTTTTGATACGCTAAAACAGCTCCAGCACCCATTCCCATAAGTGCCATTCCTTTTACATATTTCATACAATCACCTTCTTGCCAAAAAATATGAATCCGTATGCATACCAACTAATACATACATTTATAGTTTGCTACATCGATGTCAAATTATGCATGGCTTGTTGTAACTTTTGACATAAATTGGTTCTACGAATTCTTTCGTGATTATTGGATATACTGTATGTAAAAGCTTTGGGATTTCCTACTAAAATGAGTTTTTGCTTTGCTCTTGTCACACCTGTATAAACAAGTTTACGATATAACATGCGGTAATAACTCATCGCCATAGGAATGATCACCAGTTCAAATTCACTTCCTTGTGATTTATGAATGCTAATAATATATCCATGTTTTAATTTAGAAAAATCTTTGGGTAAATATTTGACTTCCCATCCATCAAAATCTACATATATTTCATTTTTCTTGCTTTTACTTTGATTCATAGGAATGATATATTTGATGACTCCAATATCGCCATTAAATACATTCTCTTCTGGCATATTGACGAGTTGTAATACTTTATCTCCTTCTCTAAAGATAGTATTGCCTACAAGTAACTCTCTTTTGGTTTCTGATTTTGGATTCCACAACTGTTGTAATTCTTGATTCAAAATATCGATTCCATGTGGACCTGCATACATCGGTGCCATAATTTGGACTCTCTTCTCGTTATATCCATTTTCTATTAATTTTTGCGTCAAGTTTCTTATAACAGGTATCATATCTTCTTCTTTACAATCTAAAAATAGAAAATCATTTTTAGGTTCCATAAACGATTCACTTAAAGTATTATGCTTTATTTCATCAGCAAGTATTGGTATATATGATGCATTGGTTTGACGATATAATAAGTTCAGTTCAATGGTAGAAATACAATTACTTTCAATTAAATCTTTCAAAACTTGTCCAGGACCAACACTCGGTAACTGGTTAAAATCTCCCACTAATACCAATTGAATATTTTTTGTTAGCCCTTGCAACAAATGTCCAAATAATTCAATATCAATCATGCTCACTTCATCGACAATGATGAGTTGTTGTGGGGCAGGATTCCATTCATTGACTGCAAATTCATTATTATCTAAATTCCATTTTAAAAAACGGTGTATGGTAGTTGCCGGAAAAAGAGTTGTTTCACTCATACGCTTACTAGCACGTCCAGTGGGAGCTAGTAAAGCAATTTTATCTTCAACATTGGATGAGTCCAATTGATTTAAAAATTGATATAATTCAACAATTGCTTGAATAATAGTTGTCTTTCCTGTACCTGGTCCACCCGTAATAATGCAGATATGTTTTTCTAATGCAGTCTTGATTGCTTGTTTTTGCTCTAGATTATATTCTATTTGCATTTGTTCCTCTAAGGCATGTATATAAGAATCTAATTTTTTATAAGTTTTATCTTTTGTTGATGCTAAGTAAGTTAGACAACTACATATATAGTTTTCAGCATCATAAATACTCCTTAAATCATAGTGTCCATCTTCATAAACTAATTTTTCTTCTGCACATAATAGCTCTAAATATGGATTTAATACAGATTCATCCAAATCTAAATTTAAATAACGTCTTGTTGCAAAACGAATCATTTCTAAATCAAAATAAGTATCCCCTGTTTCAAAAGAAATTTGTTTACACGCATACTCTATTCCCGCTTTTACTCTTCTTTCATCAGTAGGTTCTATATTTAGTTTTAATGCAATCTTATCTATTTTAGGAAAAGTAACATCTTGAATATGGTCCAAAATGTTATAAATATTATGCTCAATTTCCATAATGGTATTCCCTTTATAATAGTGATAAATTGCTAAAGAATCTCTCATCGTAAATCCTAATTCTGTAAGATACACAATTGTCTTATGACTTTCTTCATATTGATTTAAAGTATCACAAATTTGTTTTTGTTTTTTCATGGATAATTTAGGTACTAAATTTAAACATTCTGGTTCTTTTAAAATCAATTCTAACGTTTCATTTCCCAATGTTTCCACAATTTTACTAGCCATTTTTTCGCCAATACCAGG
Source organism: uncultured Bacilli bacterium (assembly GCA_947627435.1). Classification (GTDB taxonomy): domain Bacteria; phylum Bacillota_I; class Bacilli_A; order RF39; family UBA660; genus UBA5026. The sequence goes on along the minus strand of CANQWB010000002.1, from coordinate 68,064 downwards.
GAATAAATCACTTGATAAAAATGCAATAATACCATCTTTGTCTTCTGGTTTAATATGTTCTGAATCATCGACTTGGTATTGTAGACCATATTTTGGATGATGCACTACTTCTCCATATAAAATATACATATCATCCTCTTTTAAATCAGCAAAATATCCAGTAAATGTAATTGTCTTATCTATATAATCTTGTAATTCTATTTCATTGGTTTCTTTGATTTTAAATACACCAATAAAATATCCATTATCTGATTGAAATATATTTCTTAAATAAATTCCTTTAATATAGTTTTTCATATCATCATTCCTAACATGTTTATTATATCAAACATATGTTCTATTGTAAACTAAAAAATATTACATCAAATATTCTATTTTTAAAATAAAAAAGTCTTATTGACTTTTATGGTAATTTTCTTTGAGCTTCATGTTCTTCACGAATACCTTCTAAGAAATTATTAAATTCCGTATCATCCATTTCTTTATGGTATTGTTCTTGTAACTCTTGTGTTGTTGGTGTTTCATATTGTTTCATATTTTGTATATCGATTTTTCTTGTTTCTGCTTGTTTTTGTTGTAAATATGGATATACTGTTCCACTGATTAAAACTGCTGCTAATGTACCAACTGCCACGGCTACTTTAAAATGATTTTGCTTTTGTACTTTATAATGTTCATGACGATTACGTCTAGATGCTACTTCATTCACAAGAATGGTTTCTTTTGCTAAATATTCATTGAATTGTTCTATTTCTTCATCCTTGATGTGATTTTCTTTCAATTTTCCTGGTACCACAATAGCTAAATGAGATGTTGTATAATTAGAAAAGTTTGTGGATTTTAAATTACAATCACCGTGGAATTGAAATTGATAAATATCATCGGCTGTTGTTTCATTCATTTCTAATTGGGCAGCAAATAATTGTCCTAAATATAAATTATCTTCAATATGTTCAATCAATTGATTGAATGAAAAAACACGATCCGTTTTCACTCTTCCACCATTTGTATTTTGTAAATATTCGGCTAATAAAAAGTGGTCTACATTTGCTTTTTCGGGAAATTGAGGATTCTCAATTACTTCTAATATGCGTACTATATTATTTCTATTCATATTTACGCCTCCATTACTAATAATATACTATATTTTGACAAACTCGTCAACTTGTTCATACCCTATACAATATGGATATGCAACAGATTCAATGGTTACATTTCTCTCTTGATTTAAATTTTTGTTTTTTGTTTTTACTTTGACAAGTAAATAATTTCCTGTATGCCCTATAATTCCTTCATCATCTATCGTTTCAGGTAGTACTTCTACTGTTTGACCAATGAAATGATTCATATAATCCATTTCTAGTTTTTTAGAAAGTGCGATCAATTTTCTAGCACGTTCTTTTTTGATTCGATTATCTATATGATTGGGCAAGAGACAGGCAGCAGTCCCTTCTCTTTTTGAATATGGAAATACATGTAATTTGGCAAATTTTATTTGTTGAATAGTAGAAATGGTTTCCTTAAATTCTTCCTCTGTTTCTCCAGGAAATCCTGTAATGACATCTGTCGTAATCGAAATATTTGGCCTAATTTTTCTAATTTGTTCTATTTTTTGAATAAAATCTGCGATTGTATATTTACGATTCATTCGTTTTAAAACGGTGTCAGAGCCACTTTGTAGAGGAATGTGTAAATGATCTACTAAAATATTACTTTTCTTTAGTACATTCAACACACGATCATTTAATTCTGTCATTTCAATAGAAGAAATACGAATTCGTTTTAAACCTTTTATTTGAATTAAATCATTTAATAAATTGGCAAAATCATAGTTTTCAAATTCAGCACCATAATTTCCAGTATGAATTCCAGTTAAGACAATTTCTTTATGACCATGTTGTACTAACTCTGTCACTTCATCTAATACATCTTCTCTTTTTTTACTACGAACATTTCCCCTTGTATAAGGAATAATGCAGTAAGTACAAAAATTATTACAACCATCTTGTATTTTTACAAAAGCTCGTGTTTTATTGGAATTATTGAGTTTCATGGATTCAAATATTACATGATCCATAGGTGCAACAGCATCTATTTTCTTTTTTTGCAATTGAAATTGTTCAATATAATCTAAAATTTTAGATTTTCCTTGATTTCCAATTACAATATCTACACCATCTATTTCTAATTTTTTTTCTTTTTGAGCAAAACATCCACATGCGATGATCAGTGCATTTGGATTTTCTTTGATTGCACGTTTGATTGTCTTCATCGATTTATGGTCTGCCATATTGGTAACAGAACAAGTATTGATAATTGAAATATCAGCAGGTTCTTGAATAGACACTTCTTGATATCCATGATTTTTTAATTGATCTGCTATGACATTGGATTCATATATGTTCACCTTGCAACCAAGTGTATATATATTAAATTTCATAAAACCTCCTTAAAAAAAAGGCATAATGCCTATTCTAAATTTTTTCGAAATTCCTTTAATGCTTGTAAAAATTCTTCGTTGGCTTTTATTTCAGGACTAATTGGTGGCATATTTAATGTCTGTTCTAAACTATCAATTTTCATATGATTATGAAAACCATAATTTTCTAAATAGTCATCCATATTATGATGTTCTAATTTACGGTCAAATTCTTGAATGACATCTTCAACGGATTGCGATGTCATTTTTTCTTCTTTGGCTTGAAAAGATGGTACTGTTGGATATTCTAATTTTCCTTCCATTTTTCCATAAATTGGTGAAATAAATTCTGTATTTTTAAATTTTTTAATTGCTTGTTCTGTATTTGGTTTCGTCTCTTTCATGGCCTCTAATTTTGGTTGTTGAATTTCTTCGTCCATGATTTGTTGTGTCATAGGTGTTTCTACAGAATCTGGTTCCATCTTAACAGGAATAGCTTCTTTTGGATTGGATACTTCTTTATTTAATGTCTTTAATAATTCTTGATAACTAATAATTGAAGTTTCTTCTTGTTCTTTTTCAAAGTTTTCTACTACATCTTCTGATTTTGCTTCTAAATCATGTTGCATTTTATCTAACATTTCTTCAATTTCAGTCTTTTTTTCTTGTACTTCTTCGGTCTTCTGTTCCATACGTTTTGGTACAATATTCATAAGCTCTTTAATTTCTTCTTTATCTTTTTGATGATCCTTTAAAAATATGTATAACACATTTCCTATCAATATGAGAACTACAACAATTGCGATTCCTAATAAAATTTGATTATTAATTGCGATATCAATCATATACTTCACTCCATATAATAAAAATTGAATATACTTAATAAATATATTGGCACTGTTTCTACACGCATAATACGATTACCTAATGAAACAGATTGAAATCCCATTTGGTTCCACATCTGTTCTTCTTTTTGTGAAAAACCACCTTCAGGGCCAACCACTACATTTATTCTATCACAGGTTTTTTCTGAATTCAAAAGAAAATGAATATTTTTTTGTTTCTCAGTTGTACTACAAATTAGTTTTAAACCTTCTAAAAACGGTAATTCTTTTGGTTTATGTATTGGTAAAACAGTTGGAATATCTATACGATAAGATTGTTCACTTGCTTCTTTACAAATACGTCTCCATCGTTCTAATTTTTTTGCTGTATTTTCTTCTTTTTGCTTGATAATACTACGTTCTGTTTCAATGGAAATAATCATATTTACTCCCAATTCAGTTGCTTTTTGTAAAATCAAATCCATTTTCTGCTCTTTCAATAGAGGAATTAACAATGTTATTTTCGGCATAGAATCTTCATAAGTTTTCAACTGGTTTTCAATGTGAATTTTTAAATTTGTCTTTACATTTTCTAGACAACACAAATACACATTATTTTCATACACCACTTGGATTTTATCATGTTCATTCATGCGCATAACGGTTTTGATATGATATATGTCATCTTCATTTAAAAGAAAATAATCTTGTTCTTTTGTTTTGGCAAAATATCGTTGCATGAGAATTCCTCCTTGATGGCTTCTATTATAACACTTCTTTTCATAAAAGAAAATAGGTATTTTCTACCTATTTTCGATGATCTGACAAGCTTTTTCGATCGTTGCATCAAAGTGATGGATATCTACTTCTAACCAATTTACATCCATCTGATGACGAAACCATGTATATTGCCTTTTCGCATAGTTTCTACTATGTTGTTTTATTTTATCCAAACAGGTATCTAAGGATTCTTGTTTTTGAAAATATGGAAACAATTCTTTATAGCCAATCGGTGTCATCACTGCTTTACTTTGAATCTTACTTTCATATAGTTTTTTTGCTTCTTCTAGTAATCCTTCTTCCACCATTTGATCTACTCTCTTATTAATACATTGATATAATAAATTTCTATCCATGGTAAGTCCTAACATAATCGTTGGGTATAATAATGTATCTGCTTTTTTCTGATCACTAAGACATTTTCCTGTTGCGTGATAGTAATTTAATGCTCGTTCAATGCGTTTGCGATTATGAGGATGAATGCTAGTATTGGGATCAATTTTTAATAAGTGTTGATATAGTGTACTTGTATCTTCTTGATATTTGGATATGCATTCTGTTTCTTCTAGTTCATAATTGTATAAAACAGCTTTTATATATAATCCAGTTCCTCCTACTAAAATAGGTGTTTTTCCCCTGGAAAAAATTTCTTCTATTTTTTTTCTACAATCTTTTTGATAATCAAAGACAGTATAAAGTTCATTTAATTCTTTCATATCCAATAAATGATGGGGAATTCCTTCTTTTTCTTCTTCTTTGATTTTAGCTGTTGCGATATTCAGTCCTTTATAGACTTGTGTACTATCAGCATTGATAATTTCTCCATTATATTTTTTGGCAAGTGCAATACTCAGTTTTGTTTTTCCTACTCCAGTAGGTCCTACAATACATATTATTTTTTTCATTTATTTTTTTCCTTTTTTCCATACTTTTTTATAAAAGCATCCATACTTGTAAAACATACATCAGAAAAACGTTCTACATTCATATCAATACCTAACTGTTGTTTGAGTAAATCGATAATATTGGTGCACTTAAAGGCATTAATTTGATCGTTGAAAGCAATCATGGTTGGTATACTGATATGTTGAGTCGCATAAAACGCAAGTAAGGTTCCTAATATATAACGGTATTCATGAAAAAATTGTGCGAAGTAATCATTTCTACTTTGATAATCCACTGATTCATCTTGTAAATGTGATTGATTATATTCATGATCCCATCGTTCAAAATGTTGTAATAAATCTTTACAACATTGCACATACTGTTTTTCAGGAATGGAAAATTCATGTTGAAGAAGTGCAATATTTTTTGGATGTACTTCACCTAATTCTTCATAAAATATAAAAGGCATAATATAGCGATTCACTATTTTACATGATTTCAAAGTAGTTAAAATTCTATCATAGACGTTAATCTCTTCTTTGGGAATCTGTTTTATATCCATTAAATAAGAAATGGTTTGTATTTCAAAATAAATGGAAATAAATTCTGTAAATAAGTATCTATAAATACTTTTATCTTTTACATTTCCATTTAAAAGGTGAAAAAATTCGTGAATTAATGCCGGTACATCTCCATAATGAAATTCACGATTGATATTGATTTCAGATTGTTCTATATCTGAATTAAATGTATAGTATGAATCATAGTATTCATGTTCATAACCAAAATCTAGTGTTCCATCATTTAATATAGTGTCAAACTGTTTTAAATAAGATGGATTGATATATTCAATCATTTCACGAGCTAATAAATAGACATCTTGAAATGAAAGATGATTTTGAATCGATTGATCCTCTAGTTGTAAAGGCCCTACCTTCTCTATAAAACAGTCACTGATATAACAAATATATTTCAAGTTACGTAAGAAAAAGGAATCGTTTACTTCTAATGCTTGAAAGCAATCGTTTAAATAACGATTTAATTTTTGATATTGTTCCTCTGTCATAATATCACCTACTTCACTGCTATATCCAATATTAAATCACAAAAAAAGAAATTATGCAATTCATTTTTTAGCGAATCATCATACTGTCACCAAAGGAAAAAAAACGATATTCACATTTCACTGCTTCTTGATAAGCATGTAAAATATTTTCTTTTCCCGCTAAAGCACTTACTAACATAAGTAATGTCGATTTTGGTAAATGAAAATTAGTAATTAAAGCATCAATTGCTTGAAAAGAATAACCAGGATAAATAAAAATATCAGTCCAACCACTGCAAGCTTGAAATTGATGATACTGCATCATAATCGTTTCGAGTACACGGGTTGTTGTCGTACCAACGGCTATAATTCTTCTACCTTCTTTTTTGGCTTGATTTAATATTTGTGCAGTCGTTTCTGTCATCTGATAAAACTCACTGTGCATTTTATGTTGTGTGACGTCTTCAACCGAAACGGGTCTAAAAGTTCCTAAACCTACATGTAATGTTACATAAGTAACTTGAACACCTTTTTCTTCAATTTTTTGTAACAATTCTTTTGTAAAATGTAAACCTGCAGTAGGTGCTGCAGCACTACCTTCTTCTTTGGCATATACAGTCTGATAACGTGTTTTATCTTGTAATTTTTGGTGAATATAAGGTGGTAAAGGCATTTCACCTAATTGATCTAATATTTCGTACAAAATGCCTTCATATTGTAAACGAAAGACACGAATTCCTTCTTCTTTTTCCGCCATACATTCGGCTTTTAATAATCCATTTCCAAAAGTAACAATTGTGCCTACTTTAATTCTTTTGGCAGGACGTGTCAAACATTCCCAAATATTATTTTCTTTTTCTTTTAACATTAAAAGTTCAATTGCAGCATTTGTTTCTTCCTTGACTCCGTAAAGTCTAGCAGGTATTACTTTAGTATTATTTAAGACAAGTACATCAGTTGGTTGTAATTCCTCTATAATATCATGAAAATATTTATGCGAAATTTCACCAGTTGTTTTATCTAAAATCATCAATCTGGAATGATCTCTTTTTTCAATCGGTGTTTGCGCAATTAAATGGGATGGTAATTCATAGTCAAAATCATCTGTTTTCATGTTTTACACCTCACTTTAGTAACAAAATATAAATCCTATTTTTCCATGTTCTAAAAGCATTTTTGTTATAACTTATCCTATTCAAACATATTTTCTTGATATGGTATTTGCAAATGATCATAGGCAAGTTTTGTCACAATACGACCACGATTGGTACGTTTTAAAAATCCAATCTGTAATAAGTAAGGCTCATAGACATCTTCAATGGTCGTTTGTTCTTCGCCAATCGAAGAAGCAATCGCTTCAATTCCAACAGGTCCACCATTAAACTTTTCAATAATAGATTTTAATAAATGATAATCTGTATCATCTAGACCAATCGAATCGACCTTCAGTTGATCTAAAGCCATTTTGGTAATTTCTAAAGTAATGACTCCATCTCCTTTTACTTGTGCGAAATCACGAACACGTTTTAACAAGCGATTGGCAATTCGTGGTGTACCTCTACTTCTACGTGCTAATTCAACCGCAGCTTCTTCTTCAATTGGAGTGGATAAAACGCGTGCTGTACGTTTTACGATTTCCGTTAATTCTTCCATAGTATAATATTGTAATTTCGAAATAATTCCAAAACGATCACGCAAAGGACTGGATAAATCTCCAGCGCGTGTCGTTGCGCCTACTAATGTAAATGGAGGTAATTCAATTCTTATATTTTTAGAAGATTCTCCTCCAATAATAATATCCAACACAAAATCTTCCATTGCTGGATACAAAATTTCTTCTATGCATCTTGGCATTCTATGAATTTCATCTATAAATAAAACATCTCCTGGTTCTAATGTAGACAAAATGGATGCCAAATCCCCACTTTTTTCAATAGAAGGACCACTTGCAGTTTTAATATTGCTACCTAATTCATTGGCAATAATATATGCTAATGTTGTCTTTCCTAACCCCGGAGGCCCATATAAAAGTACATGATCTAGGGGTTCTTCACGCATTTTAGTTGCTTGAATAAAAATCGCTAAATTTTCTTTTACTTCTTGTTGACCAATATACTCTTCCAAACGATCAGGACGGATTGTTTCTTCAAAATTATCTTCTGTCAATTCCTGATTTGTTAAAATTCTTTCTTCCATACTCCCCTATGCCTCTTTTCTATTTCAATAATAATTTTAATGCTTCTTTTACTTGCTCCTCAATTTTTAAAGTAGAGTCTACTTTATTTACTATTTTTTGAATTTCACTATTTTTGTATCCTAATGCTTTTAATGTTTCAATCAATTCTTCATTGGAAGTAGGAACATTTGCTTCTTGACTGACTAATTTACCTTTTAAATCCAATATAATCTGACGTGCCACTTTATCTCCTATTTTTGGAAATTTTTTTAAATATAAAATGTTTTCTCGTTCAATTGCATCGATGATACCCGCAATCGAACCAGTTGCTAACATAGGAAGGGCCATTTTACATCCAAGTCCTTTCACATCAATGAGACGCAAAAATAAATCTTTTTCTTCTTTGGTTGCAAAACCATAAAGTGAATTTTCATCTTCTCTTACGTATTGGTAAATATAAATTTGATATGTTTCATTTAAATGAAATGCATAAGGGTTTCCTGTATAAATATGATATCCAACTCCACTTTGTTCTAATACAATATAATTGCTCTCTACATCTGTTACAATTCCCTTAATATATTCATACATAACAACCACCTATGTTCATTATACGACAAAATTTTGATAGAGTAAAGAAAGGTTTTGGTCCGATATAAAAATAATTCAAATCGTATGCATCTCAATACCATCTATTATTATATGAAATAATATAATCAATAAAAAAAGAATCTTTTCGATTCTTATTATCCTATTTTAAAATCCTAAAATAAAACAAATTACAAAGAAAGCAAGTCCTAAGCCAAAAGTTAATCTTGTAATAAATAACTCTCCGCCTCTTTCTTTTCTGTTTTTAAATAAACTATCATTACCACCTGTTAATGCATTAGAAGCGCTCTCTGCTTTCCCTGCTTGTAATAATACGATGGCAATTAATAGAATGGATACAATAATTAATAAAGTCCTCATTTTGACCTCCTAACTTGTTCTAATTTATCATATATTATTCAAAAATGCAACTATTCTATTATAATTCTTTTATCTGGATATCATGTCATATGATTGATTACTCAAATATCTTTCCGACTAATGTTTCTTTATTTTGGTATCCATTTACAAAATCAATCGCTCTCATTTTATTTTTTCCTTCTGGTTGAATTACTGTAAATACAACTTCTCCATTGGATACTTTTACACCAATGCCATCTGGATAAATTTTTGTAATTTGTCCATCAAATAACATAGGATAGGTCTCATCTGTATCATAACATTCCCATACTTTCATAATCTTAGATTCAAACATAGTATAAGCACCAGGCCAACTATTCAACCCTCTGACTTGATTATAGATTTGTTTTTTGGTCTTACTAAAATCAATTTTTTCATCTTCTCTTTTGATGTTAAATGCATATGTTGCTTCACTTTCATCTTGTTTGATACGTGGCGCTGTACCATTGATAATCGATGGTAATGTTTCTAATAATAAATCTCTTCCTATTACTTGTAATTTATCATGTAATGAAGATGCGGTATCTGTTTCTTCAATCGGAATTTCGACCTGTGCAATCATATCTCCTTGATCCATTTTAGGACTCATATGCATAATGGTAATTCCCGTTTTAGAATGCCCATCTATAATTGCATGATGAATTGGAGCACCTCCTCGTAATTTTGGAAGCAAAGATGCATGTACATTAATACATCCATATTTTGGATAAACCAATAATTCTCTAGGCAAAATTTGACCATAAGCACAAGTAATAATAAGATTAGGTTTTAAAGAAATAACACTTTGCCAATCGTCTTTGATTTTCTCTGGTTGCAATACCAAAATAGTATGATCACGGGCTAATTTTTTAACTGGTGGTTCTGCAATCTTTCCATTTCTGCCTACTGGTTTATCTGGTTGTGTGACCACACCACGTACATTATAATGATCCATTAAACCTTGTAAAATGGGAACTGCAAACGCTGGTGTTCCCATAAATACAATTTTAACTTCTTCTTCTATATTGATATCATTTATATCCATATTATCACCTTATTATTATTTTATCACAATTTATTCCTTTTTTTACATTTTAAAGCCGAATTGGGTTCATATCAATGTCTAATTGTATATTTTTCTTTCCTCTATATATGTCGATTAAAGATTGTAAACTTGCATAAATATCTTCTGTTTTTTTATATTTTAAAATCACTTGTGCATGATAGATATTATTAATCTTAGGAATGGAAGCAAAACTAGGCCCTAATATTATTACATGATGTAATTGTAAGTGATGAAAATAATCTACAATTTTTTTACCTTCCATCATTATATTTTGTTCATTTGGAGATTTTAAGGAGAGTAAACACAAATTATAGTATGGACTATAATGCAATTGTTTTCTGATTTTCATTTCTTCTTCGTAAAATCCAATATAGTCATGTTCCTTGGCTTTTTGAATACTATAGTGATCCATATGAAAACCTTGTATAATTACTTCCCCTTGTCGTTCTGTTCTTCCTGCTCTACCCGCTACTTGTGATAATAAGTCAAAAGTCCTTTCAGCACTTCTAAAATCTGGTATATTTAAACTGGCATCTCCATTGATGACTCCAACGAGTGTAACTTTAGGAAAATCAAGCCCTTTTGCTATCATTTGGGTTCCTAATAAAATAGAATATTTTTCTTCTAAAAAATCGTGAATCATACGATCATGACTACCCTTTTTCGTAGTAGTATCATTATCCATACGTAAAATGTTGGCATGTGGAAATTGTTCTTGTAAATACTGTTCTAAACGTTCTGTTCCAAGACCATATTGCTGCATATTTTCACTATGACATTCTGGACATTTTTTTAACGGTTCTGCTGTATTTCCACAGTAATGACATTGCATTCTATGTAACGTTTTATGATATGTAAACGGAATATCACAAACGTTACATTTATGTGTATAACCACAATTTGGACAAGTATGAATAGTAGTATATCCTCTGCGGTTTAATAATAAAATAATTTGTTCGTTTCGTTTTAATTTTTCCTCAATTTTTTGTTGTAATAATTCTGATAAAATACGATTCCCTTTTTTGATTTCATCTTTCATATCTACCAACGTAACTGTTGGTAAATTTTGTACAATTCGATGTTTCATCTCACACAGTTGATAGATACCAGAAACTGCTCTTGTATAACTTTCAATGGATGGAGTAGCACTTCCTAATACAACTGGAATTTGATATCGTTTAGCACGCCATATCGCAATATCAATCGCATGATATTTTGGCGTATTTTCTTGCTTATATGTTGTAGAATGTTCTTCATCGACAATAATGACACCTAAATTGGTAAAAGGGGCAAATATCGCACTACGTGCACCTATGACAATAGATACTTCTTTTCTCTCTATTTTTCGCCATTCATCATATTTTTCTCCATTACTAAGACGGCTATGTAAAACAGCTATTTGATCTGGAAAACGTCGTTCAAAAATAGAAATAAATTGTGGTGTTAAACTAATTTCTGGTACCAACACAATTGCTTCTTTTCCTGCTTCTAGTACTTGTTCAATGATGCGCATGTATACTTCTGTTTTCCCGCTACCTGTTACACCATGCAATAAGTATGGTTGAAATGTATGCATTTGAATAGTATCCAATACTCGTTTTTGTTCTTCACTCAAATTAGGTTTTGCGATGGTTTCTTTGATAGAATGGTGCATACGATATACTTCTTCTTCCACTTCTTGTAATACCTGATACTTGATTAAAGTAGTCAAAGCTGATGCGGAAATCGATGTCAATTCTTTTTTTAATACTTTTTCTTCACCATCCATACGATTTAAAATTTGTTGTTGCGCAGGAGTGATGGAAGATCGGATATTATCTGGATACTTCCATATAATATATTTTTCATATTTTTTAGAAATATGTTGGTTTTTTTTGGCTTTTAATGCTACTGGTAACATCGTTTGATATGCAAGTATTGGATTGCACAAAGTTTTTTTTGCAATATAAGCTCCTAAATCAATTAATTCATCATTTAATATTGGTTTATCATCTATTACATCTAAGATATCTTTTGTTGCATAATCTCCTGTAAAGTCAGATTCTATATTTAAAATAAACCCTTCTAATTTTTGATATCCAAATGGAACGAGAACACGTTTTCCTACGGCAACTTCATCTTGTAAAGATTTAGGAACGTGATATGTAAATGTTTTAGAAATCTGTTTTGCTTTTAATTCCACCAATACTTGTATAAACATAGCTTTCACCACACTCTCATTTATATTATATCATAAATGAAAGGTAATAATTGACTTTATATGACAAACATCTTATAATTAAAGCAAGGGAGGTTTTACCGTATGAAAACAAATTCTAATTATCAAGCAAACAATAAAATTTACCCAACCAAGGAACTACAATTATTTTTGATTGCTGCCAAACAAGAATTAATTTATAGTGTTATGTTAGAAGAATTCAATGCTAAATTGCAAGTATTACTACAAAATCCAGAATATACTTTCCTACTTCAAAGATTTAAAACCGAGAATGACTCGTCTTTCCATTTGGATGAAGCTATACGCGCATTAAAATCACAGCAGAAAATTCATATAAATTCACATAATGAATTATATTTGGAACTATCAGAGGAAAAGCAAAGACAATTAGTACAAGCAGAGAATCCACAAACATGGATTATTTATCAAAAAATGGCACAACAATATCGTACCATTCCAGTATGTTTAGAAGAAAAAACTAAAGTAAAAAAATAAAGGAAATTCTATTCAGAATTTCTTTTATTTTTGAATCATTTCTTCAATACGAATTAATTGATTATATTTACATATACGGTCCATTCGTGACATAGATCCTGTTTTGATTTGTCCTAAATTAAGACCAACTGCTATATCAGCAATAAAACTATCATCTGTTTCTCCACTACGATGAGAAATAATGGTTTTATAGCCATTTTCTTTGGCCATTTGAATAGTCTTTAACATTTCTGTGATCGTACCAATTTGATTGGCTTTTAATAAAATAGCATTGGCAATGCCCATTTGGATACCTTCTTGAAAAATACTAGGATTTGTTACAAACAAGTCATCTCCAACTAATTGGATTTGACTTCCTAAACGACTGGTCAATAATTTCCAACCATCATAATCGGTTTCATGTAAACCATCTTCAATCGAGATAATAGGATAATTATTTACAAGTTCCTCTAAAAAGTCCACCATTTGTACTGAACTTAATGTTTTGCTTTCACCAACTAATTGATAGTTTCCATCATGATAAAATTCACTTGCCGCAACATCTAATGCCAAAAACACATCTTGTCCTGGAATATAACCCGCAGTTTTAATGGCATGGCATATCAAATCTAGTGCTTCTTTATTGCTTCTAAGATTAGGAGCAAAGCCACCTTCATCCCCCACTCCAGTTGCATATCCTTTTTCATTTAATACTTTTTTTAATGTATGGAATACTTCTGATCCAATACGAATACGTTCTTTTATAGTGCTTGCCTGTGGCACAATCATAAATTCCTGAAAATCAATATTATTATCTGCATGTGCTCCACCATTTAGAATATTCATCATAGGAACTGGTAAAGTAGTCCCTTCTCCTATATAGCGATATAATGGTTTTTTTGCATATAAAGCAGCTGCTTTTAAACAAGCTAATGAAACACCTAAAATGGCATTCGCTCCTAATTTATTTTTATTAGTTGTTCCATCTAAAGCTATCATACATGCATCAATTTCTTGTTGATTTCTTACATCTTTACCAATCAGTTGAGGTGCAATAACATTATTTACATTAGAAACGGCTTTCAATACTCCTTTTCCTTGATAACGTGTTGCATCATGATCTCTTAATTCTAATGCTTCTTTCGATCCAGTCGATGCACCTGATGGTACACTTGCTCTCGCACGTATTCTACTTTCTAATAGAACGTCTACTTCTACAGTAGGGTTTCCTCTTGAATCTAATATTTCTCTGGCATGTATATTTTTAATTTTTGGCATTGTATTCCTCCTATTCTTTTTTTTATTATAACATAAAAAGAAATAGAAAATCTATTTCTTTATAAATTGATTGAATTGATTTAATACATCATATGGTGTCATAATTTCATAGGATTCCAAATCTTGTAAAGTAATTCCTACCATTTGAGAAATCTCTTCATCTGTTAACTTAGGGTCTGCATAACTTTTCAGTTTCAGATACCAATACATTTTCTCTTTTTCGGTTAAATATAACAGATAATCTTTTAAATAAGATTTTGTGAATATACGGTCGACATTATTAGAATCACGTGTAATCATTCGTTCTATTATATAAGGCATTTTATCTTTAAAAATTGGAAGATATTTGATATAAAAATCATCTAAGGTTTCTATAGTGATACCAAGTACTTTACACAACTTTTGTTCATTTACTTCATTATGTTGTTCAAAATATTTTAATAGAATCAATTCTAATGGGGTTGAATCTAATTTAAACTTCTCTTGTATGTTTTGAACAGAAGTAGCATCTACCAAAGATATTGTATCATTTGGTTCATTTGGTAATATGCCATCTTCAACATTGGAAAGTATCGATTTTTGCTTTTTCCCATTTCTCCTAGCTATATAAATAGGTAAATTTCTTGTAACGTTTTCCATAATTTGCTTTCCTCTTCTGTCATTTCATATGTAGAATCTAAATGGTCATAAGTTGGACCATATAATTTTACAATAAGATTATAATAGTTTTCATTATGTTGCTTCCAGTATTCTATTTGTTCCAATAAATAAGGAACTTTTTTTTCATTTACATAATCATATATGCTATCCTTCAGTTGTAGTGCCTTTATTGAGTCATTTTGATGAGTGATAATTTCGTTGCATTGGTTTTTTCGATTATCTATATATTTCTTTAATTGTGTTAAAATATTATTCCATATTTTGGATTCTTCATCTGTCAATTTGACTGCTTTATCAAGGTGATCATAGGTTGGACCATATAATTTTACAATAAGATTATAATAGTTTTCGTTATGTTTTCTCCAGTATTCTATTCTTTCTATTACATCATTTTTCTCTTCTATTTTAAAATAATCATAAATGCTTTGGTTTCTTGCTTTTCCTTTACTTGACAATCCGTGTTTTCGATTGACTATATATTTTCTGAATTGTGTTAAAATAGTATTCCATATTTGAGATTCTTCATCTGTCAATTTGATTGTTTTATCAAGGTGATCATAGGTTGGACCATATAATTTCACAATTAAATTATAATATTTTTCATTATGTTGTTTCCAATATTCTATTTTTTCTATTACATAATTTTTTGCTTCCGCTTCAAAATAATCATAGATACTTTGGTTTTTTAATCTACCTTTACTTGAAATTAAACCTTGTTTTCGATTGACTATATATTTTTTTATTTGTGATATAAGATTATGCCATGTTTGAGATTCTTCATCTGTCAATTTGACTGCTTTATCAAGGTGATCATAAGTTGATCCATATAATTTCACAATTAAATTATAATATTTTTCATTATGTTGTTTCCAGTATTCTATTTTTTCTATTACATAAATTTTTGCTTCCACTTCAAAATAATCATAGATACTTTGATTTTTTAATCTACCTTTACTTGAAATTAAACCTTGTTTTCGATTGACCACATATTTTTTTAATTGTGTTAAAATAATACTCCATATTTTTGATTCTTCTTCTGTCAATTTGACTGCTTTATCAAGGTGATCATAAGTTGATCCATATAATTTCACAATTAAATTATAATATTTTTCATTATGTTGTTTCCAGTATTCTATTTTTTCTATTACATAAATTTTTGCTTCCACTTCAAAATAATCATAGATACTTTGATTTTTTAATCTACCTTTACTTGAAATTAAACCTTGTTTTCGATTGACCACATATTTTTTTATTTGTGTTAAAATATTATTCCATATTTTTGATTCTTCATCTGTCAATTTGACTGCTTTATCAAGGTGATCATAAGTTGATCCATATAATTTCACAATTAAGTTATAATTGTTTTCATTATATTGTTTCCAATATTCTATTTTTTCTATTACATAATTTTTATCTTCTGCTTCAAAATAATCATAGATACTTTGTTTTCTTGTTTTAGTGCCTAAATTACGTTTCACATAATTAGGTTGTTTTTGATCTATATGTGGTAAAGCACTTTGGGTATCACGAGTTACTTGATATTTTTCTAAAGCATCGTATACCGCTTGAATATATGCAAGGGCAAGTACATGGCTGATTTTTAACACTTCTTCTACTTTGTCTAATTTCATTTGTGGACGATTGATTCCATATAAATAGATAAAGCAACATCTTTTTTCACTGGATAAAGTATCCAAAACCTCTAACATTTCATCTTTTGTAATATTATATTGTTCTAAAATAGAATTTACATTATTATAAATTTTCACTACTTTCTTGTTTTTAGAAGATACTTTTTGCACAGCTAATTTTTCTATTAAAATATTTTTAATCTGAGTAAGTGAATATCCTTTGTTTAGAAGTTTTTGTGAATATTTTAAATATTTTTCAAATATAGAAGCATACTTTAAAAATAAATCGTTATCTTCTTGCGTCATATTGGATATGATTAAACCACTTAAATGAGGACCCCATTTTTTTATAAAAATAGATCTTGCTTGCTTTGATGTCGCTACATTATATACACATTCAACCAAATCAGGATGATATTCCTTATAATAAGTATAAATATTTTTTTGATCTCGTTCCATATCTTTCTACTTTCCTCCACTTATCCATAACATATGATAACTATATACCAACTATATCGCTTTATTTAATTAGCATTTATAATAACACATTTTCTTTGTATTTACAAGTTTTTATATTCATTTTTCATTTCTTATGTTATAATAGAATACGTCCTATGAGGTGATGATATGTTATTAAAAGAATTAACGGAATTAGAATTTCAACAATTTGCGGATACTTTTCCAACAAAATCTTTATATCAAAGTAAAGAATATGCTTTTGTTATGCAAAGGCAAAAGTTCGAAATACTTTTTTTAGGCCTTACTCAAAACGAAAAAATCTTAGCAGCATCACTCATTTTAATAGATAAAGTTCATAATTTTAAATACGCATATGCTCCACGTGGTTTTTTGTTAGATTATACCAACTTTGAATTATTTGAACTATTTACAAAAGAAATCAAAAAATATTTAGGAAAAAGAAATATTATTGCGATTAAATTAAATCCATATGTCTTAAGATATACACATATCCCCGCAAAACGTTTAACGAGAAAAGATAGTCAATATGATACTATATTTGAAAACTTTGGTAAATTAGGATATCATCATACTGGCTACAATTATTTTTTTGAAGCATTTAAACCTCGATATGAAGCTTATATCACATTGGATGTACCAAAACAATTACTTTTCAAAAACATTCGAAAAGAGTTTCGAACAAAAATAAGAGGTGCCGAAGAAAGAGGAATGCAACTATATCTAGGTACGGAAAATGAATTAGATCATCTCTATCTTCAAACCAAAAAAAAATATCCTAGAGATCTTGCTTATTTTAAAGATTGTTATCAAGCATTTCATGCAACGGGGCAAATTGATTTTTACTATATAAAACTAGATACTGCTATCTATTTACAAACAATGACAAACCGTTATCGTGAACAAGAAGAAATATGTAATATACTCAGTCAAAAACTAGTGAATCAACATTCCCAACATAATGAAAAATTTTTAAATCAAAAAATTGAAGCGGATAATCTTTTCAATCAATATCATAAAGAATTGATATTGGCTACCAATTTACTAAAAAATTACCCAGAAGGAATGATCATTGCTTCAGCTTTGGTTGTAAAAAATCGTAATGAAGCCTATTTATTGATGGATGGGTATGATACCAAATATAAAAGGCTGAATGCAAAACATTTGTTGATTTGGAAATTGTGTGAACACTATGCACAGGAAGGATTTCAAACATTCAATTTAGGAGGGATTACTGATTTAGATTTACCTAAAAATCCATATCGTGGATTAAATGATTTTAAAATTGGATTTCATGCCAATGTCCATGAGTATATGGGTGATATGGAACTCATCACAAATAATACACTTTACTTTATGTATCGTAATAGTATTGGTATTCGAAATATATTAAAGAAATAAAAAAAGCAGAAATTTACATTTCTGCTTATTTTTTTATTGGATAATTTCTGAAATGTTTCCAGAACCAACTGTTCTACCACCTTCACGAATAGAGAATTTTGTTCCATTTTCGATAGCAATAGGAGCAATTAATTCAACAGTCATTTCTACATTATCTCCAGGCATAACCATTTCTACACCTGCAGGTAATTCAATAACACCTGTAACGTCTGTAGTTCTGAAATAGAATTGTGGACGATAATTACTGAAGAATGGAGTATGTCTTCCACCTTCTTCTTTGGTTAATACATAAACTTGTGCTTTGAATTTTTTATGTGGAGTAACAGAACCTGGTTTTGCTAATACTTGACCACGTTCTACTTCTTCACGAGCAATACCACGTAATAATACTCCGGCATTGTCTCCTGATTCTGCATAGTCTAATTGTTTACGGAACATTTCAATTCCTGTAACAACAGTTTTCTTAGTAGGTTTTAATCCAACGATTTCAACTTCGTCATTTAATTTGAGTTGTCCTCTTTCAACACGTCCTGTAACAACAGTTCCACGTCCAGTAATAGTAAATACATCTTCTACTGGCATTAAGAAAGGTTTATCAGTATCACGTGGTGGAGTTTGAATCCAGTTATCAACAGCATCCATTAAATCTAAGATTGCTTGTTCATATTTAGGATCTCCTTCAAGAGCTTTTAATGCAGATCCACGGATAATTGGAGTTTCGTCTCCTTCGAATCCATATTCATTTAATAATTCACGAATTTCCATTTCAACTAAGTCTAATAATTCTTCATCATCAACCATGTCGCATTTGTTCATGAATACAACCATACGAGGTACACCAACTTGACGTGATAATAAGATATGTTCACGAGTTTGTGCCATAGGTCCATCAGTTGCAGCAATAACTAAGATTGCTCCATCCATTTGTGCTGCACCAGTAATCATGTTCTTTACGTAGTCAGCATGTCCTGGACAGTCTACGTGAGCATAGTGTCTTTTGTCAGTTTGATATTCTACGTGAGAAGTGTTAATTGTGATTCCACGTTCTCTTTCTTCTGGTGCTTTATCAATATTTGCATAATCTACGAATTCAGCGAATCCTTTTTTAGATAATACATTTGTAATAGCCGCAGTTAAAGTTGTTTTACCGTGGTCTACGTGTCCAATTGTACCAATGTTAACATGTGGTTTTGAACGATCAAATTTTTGTTTTGCCATATAAATTTTCCTCCTTATATTTACTTACATAATCTATTTTATATTACTTACCAAAAAATAGCAAGTAATTTTTTTCATAAAACCATGATTTTACATGATTTTTGAAACAAGTGTGAGAAAGGATAGAATTTCTATCCTTCTACTTATGATTGGTTTCCACCATTTTTCTTAATGACTTCTTCCGCAATATTTCTTGGTACTTCTTCGTAATGGTCAAATGTCATTGTATAATTTCCACGTCCTTGTGTATTAGAACGTAAACTTGTTACATATCCAAACATTTCAGAAAGTGGTACCATTGCATCGATTGCTAAAGCATTTCCTCTTGATTCTTGCCCAAGTGGACGACCACGACGAGAAGTAATATCACCCATTACATTTCCTAGATATTCATCTGGTACAACAACTTGTACTTTCATGATTGGCTCTAGTAAAATTGGTTTACATTTATTTTTTGCTTCTTTTAATGCCATAGAAGCTGCAATTTTGTAAGCCATTTCTGATGAATCGACATCATGATAAGATCCATCAAATAATGTTGCTTTTACATCTACCATTGGGAATCCTGCAAGAACACCTGTTTTCATAGCTTCTTGAAGTCCCTTATCTGTTACTGGAATGTATTCACGAGGAACGACACCACCAACAACAGCATCAACAAATTCATAACCTTTGTCTGGATTTGGTTCAAATTTAATCCATACGTGACCATATTGTCCACGACCACCAGATTGTTTAATATATTTTCCTTCACATTCTGCTGCTTGCGTAATGGTTTCACGATAAGAAACTTGTGGTTGCCCTACATTTGCTTCGACACCAAATTCTCTTTTCATACGGTCAACGATAATATCCAAGTGAAGTTCACCCATACCAGCGATAATCGTTTGTCCTGTTTCATGGTTAGTACTTGCACGGAAGGTTGGATCTTCTTCGGCAAGTTTTTGTAAAGCAATTCCCATCTTGTCTTGATCCGCTTTTGATTTTGGTTCTACTGTTAATTCAATTACAGGTTCTGGAAATTCCATAGATTCCAAAATACATGGATGTTTTTCATCGCATAATGTATCTCCTGTTGTTGTGTTTTTAAATCCAACAGCAGCTGCGATATCTCCTGCATATACCTCAGAGATTTCAGTACGATTATTTGCATGCATAAGCAAGATACGTCCTAATCTTTCTTTTTCTCCTTTTGTTGCATTTAATACATAAGAACCACCTGTAATATGTCCTGAATAAACACGGAAGAATGTGAGACGTCCTACGAATGGATCTGTCATTACTTTAAATGCTAAGGCACTAAAAGGTTGTGAATCAGATGGATGTCTTTCAATTTCTTTTCCATCAGGATCTACTCCTTTAATAGATGGAATATCAGATGGAGCTGGTAAATAATCTACCACTGCATCTAACAATAATTTTACTCCTGTATTTCCTAAAGCAGTTCCACATAATACTGGGAAGAATTCCACTGCCAATGTTCCTTTACGAATTGCACGTTTGAGTAAATCAACTGGGATTTCTTCTCCCTCTAAATATTTATTCATCAATTCATCATCAAATTCAGCAACGGCTTCAATAAGAGCATTACGCTTTTCTTCAGCAAGTGCTTGATAATCTGCTGGAATTGCGATTTCTTCTGCATTTTCTTCTGGTTGTCTATCATATTGATAAGCCTTCATATTGACTAAATCAATAATAGTCTTAAATTCATTTTCTGCTCCAATTGGCCATTCGATTGGGGCAAAGTTGACACCTAAACGATCCTTAATTGTTTTTAAACAATATTCGAAATCTGCTCCCATTTTATCCATTTTGTTACAGAAAATCATACGTGGTACTTTAAATTCATCCGCTTGACGCCATACAGTTTCTGTTTGTGGTTCTACACCAGCTTGTGTATCTAGGAGTGCTACTGCTCCATCGAGTACACGAAGTGATCTCGAAACTTCTACTGTAAAATCTACGTGTCCTGGAGTATCAATAATATTTAATCTATGACCTTTCCAGAAAGCAGTCGTAGCGGCTGAAGTGATTGTAATTCCACGTTCTTGTTCTTGTTCCATCCAGTCCATTTGTGAAGCACCATCATGTGTTTCACCCATTTTGTGAATTTTATGTGTATGGAATAAGATACGTTCGGTACAAGTTGTTTTACCTGCATCGATATGTGCCATGATTCCAAAGTTACGTGTATTTTCTAAACTATATTCACGAGCCATATAATATTTCCTTTCTTAAATTACCAACGATAATGTGCAAAGGCTTTGTTTGCTTCTGCCATTCTATGTGTATCTTCACGTTTTTTAACAGCTGCACCGGTTCCTTCTGATGCATCAATAATTTCGTTTGCTAAGTTTTCAGACATTGAATGTCCTCCACGTAAACGAGCATAATTAACTAACCAACGAAGTGCAAGTGCTTGACTACGGTCTGCTCTTACTTCAATTGGTACTTGATAGTTTGCTCCACCCACACGGCGAGATTTTACTTCAAGTGCAGGTTTGATGTTTTCCATTGCTTGTGCAAATACTTCCATTGGGTCTTTTCCCGTTTTTTCTTTGACAAGATCAAAAGCACCATATAAAATTTTTTGAGCAGTTCCTTTTTTTCCATCATTCATGATTTGATTAATTAATTTTGTAACCAATTTTGAATTATATATTGGATCTGCTAAAACATCTCTTTTAGTTGCACGTCTTTTACGCATAGTATACCTCCTTTTTTAATTATTTACTGTCTTTTGGTTTTTTTGTACCATATTTAGAACGACCTTGACGTCTTTTATCAATACCAGCAGTATCTAATGTACCACGAACAATATGATAACGAACACCAATTAAATCCTTAACACGTCCTCCACGAATTAAAACAACGCTGTGCTCTTGTAAGTTATGTCCTTCACCACCGATATAAGCAGTTACTTCCATACCATTACTTAAACGAACACGGGCATATTTACGTAAAGCTGAGTTTGGTTTCTTTGGTGTCATTGTTCCTACACGTGTACATACTCCACGTTTTTGTGGGGAATGTTGTACAGTAGTCTTTCTTTCACGACTATTGTATCCAACACCTAATACTGGTGATTTACTTTTTCTTGTCTTATCAGATCTACCTTTTCTTACTAATTGTTGCATTGTAGGCATATTTTTTCCTCCTTTCATTCCACACTTCCAGGTGTTTCATTTTTTAACTTAATGAAAGATTTACCGAAGTAAATCTTGATTAAATCCTTTCATAATATACCATTTTATTGTATGCGTGTCAACTCTTTTTATGCATTTTTATATTAAATTCAATTCATGATTATGATATCATTTGAATGAATTGCTGTAATGTAATCGTTTTATATATTGGGTATCTTGGAATTGTATATTTATTGCTTTGTCTACTTGCTTTATAATTTCCACCAACAAAAGCTAATTCAAATCCTACTTCTTGTACTTGGCGAATGGCTGTATCATTATATGCATAAAATGGAAAACAAAATGCTTTTGTACTTTTTGTAATAGCAATTGATTTTTGCAAATCTTCAATCACCTGCTCATTAGTAGAACATAATAATTGTGCTCCTCTATCTTGATTACTACATAAATTTCCTGTATGCATATCATAAGTATGTGATTCAATATCTAAATTAGGAGAACGATAATTTTCAATATTCCACCAACCAGTAATTAAAAATAAAGTTGCATGTAAATTGTATTTTTCTAACAAAGGAATCAATTTGTTACCATTATGTTTACCTGTACCCATGGCTCCATCATCTATTGTAAGCAAAACACTTTTTTCTGGTATTTCGCGATTTCCATACATCCAATCTCTAAATTCTTGCATTGTCAGTGTATAATATCCATTATTTTTTAGATATTGTAATTGTTCTTCAAATTTTTGTGTTGGTAAACAAATATTTTCATTACAAGATTCTCCTATCGTTGGATCATAGAAAAAATGATAATTTAAAACAGCTACTTTTTGATTAGAAGGAACATATATAATTACATTTTCCCCTTTGAGCATTTTTTCAAATTGTTCACTTGTTGTTGATGCTTTTATATGATATATATTTGCTTGTTCTGGTTTAGAAACTGTATTATTTTCCATCCATGTAATCGTATCACTTTTTGGTTCAATTATAAAATCGTCTATTTGCGCTGATTCGTTGGATAACAATAAAATAGCATGATCCGCGATTCGAATATAATTATTCAACCACTTTTCATAATCTGATAAAGTAATTGTATGATAACCATACTCCACAATTTTTTGTTTTTGAGCTGCCCAATTATCTGTATCCTTCCATGTGTTAATATCATCAAAATATAATACTGGAATTTGTGTAGCGGTAGCTTCTTCCGTATGTTGTTCTTCATATACTTCTATTGGTTCTTCTTTAGAAATTGCGAAAATTTGGTTCAAAAATTCGACATAATAACTTTCACTATCTTGGTAACGAATATCAAAATTCATATCTTGATTTAACGTAATTGCTACTACATTATTTTGATACAATTTGGTAACTTCTTTTGTCTGGACAGTTTGATTGAATACGATATAATTAGGAAGAGATTCTAATTTTTCCTTGGTAGGTTCCACTTCTTTATATAATACATAATATTCTGTATCCTGAATTTGAAAATATTCTGATTGAAGAGATTTGACCTTTTGTTGCTTTAAAGGAATGATTACATGAGATGCGATAGAACCGCATTTTTTAAATTTATTTTCCTTTAGACAATAAATATCTGCATGGTCTGTCATTACCATTTCTCCATAATGAGAACGAATATCCTGTAAATGTGTATATTTTTTCCAGAGAAAAAATATTCCGGTAGCAATCAAACCAATTAATAAAATACTTATTATAATCCATATAACCTTTTTCATAATACTCACCTATATTGTTATTATACTATTTTAAAATTTTATGAGCAAGAAAAAAAGTATTATTCCAATACTTTTATTTCAAAACCAATCTTTCATCTTGCACATCTATTGTTACAGTAGAGTTTGGTTGAATTTGTTCCAATAACAGTGCATTAGCAAGTAATGTTTCTAAATGACGACTTACATATCGCTTAATTGGACGTGCGCCATAAGTTTCATCATAAGAAGCATCAATAATAAAATCACGTGCTCTAGCTGTTAATTGTAATTTGATTTTTTGATTTTGGAGACGATCTTCGATTTCCAAAATAATTTTATCTAATATATCATAAATGACTTCTTTTGAGAGTGATTTAAAAATGATAATTTCATCAATACGATTAATAAACTCAGGTTTAAAAGTATGTCTTAACTCTTGCATTACCAGTTCATTACTATTTGACGTATTTTCTAATATATAGTTGCTTCCTAAATTGGAAGTCATAATAATAATAGTATTTTTAAAATCAACTGTTCGACCTTGAGAATCGGTAATACGTCCATCATCTAAAATTTGTAATAAAATATTGAATACATCACGATGTGCTTTTTCAATTTCATCAAATAATACAATACTATATGGATTTCTTCTTACAGCTTCTGTTAATTGGCCACCCTCGTCATAGCCTACATAGCCTGGAGGAGCTCCTACTAAACGCGATACAGAATGTGCTTCCATATATTCACTCATATCAATGCGCACCATATGACGTTCATCATCAAACAGCTCGTAAGCAAGAGTACGTGCTACTTCTGTTTTTCCAACACCAGTAGGTCCTAAAAAAATGAATGAGCCAATTGGACGTTTTGGATCTTTGATACCCGCACGCGCACGAATAATTGCTTCACTAACTAATTCTAATGCTTCATCTTGTCCTTTGACACGTTTTTTCATATTTTCTTCTAGATGAATTAATTTTTCTCTTTCACCACCAACTAATTTTTGAATCGGAATATTAGTCCATTTAGATATAATACCCGCAATATCTTCTTCATCTACTGTATCACTGAGTAATTTAGAAGTATCTTGTGCTTTCAATTCTTCTAATTCACGTTCTAATGTTGGTAATACACCGTGTCTTAATTTTGCCGCTGTTTCTAAGTCATAATTATTTTCAGCCTGTTCCAAGGCAAAACGATTTTTCTCTATTTCTTCTTTTTTGGCATTAATGCTTTCATTAATATGTTTTTCATGTTCCCAATTGGTACGTAACTGAGATTCTTTTTCTTTTAATATTTGTATTTTTTCTTTGATTTCAGAAACACGCATTTTAGACATTTCATCTTTATCTTTCTTAATAGCTTCTGCTTCAATTTCTAATTGCATAATTTCCCTTGTCAAATTATCTAATTCTGTTGGAACAGAATCCATTTGTACTTTAATGGTCGCACAGGCTTCATCGATTAGATCAATTGCCTTATCTGGTAGGAAACGATCAGTAATATAACGATCTGATAAAGTAGCAGCGGCAATAATTGCTTTATCTTTAATTGTAACGCCATGATACACTTCAAATCTAGGTTTTAGACCACGCAATATAGTAATCGTATCCATCACAGTTGGTTCTTTTACTTGCACACGTTGAAAACGACGTTCTAAGGCTCCATCTTTTTCAATATATTTTCGATATTCATTTAATGTAGTTGCGCCAATCACTTTAATTTCACCACGGGCAAGCATTGGTTTTAACATGTTGCTGGTATCAATCGCACCTTCTGCTCCACTTCCTACAATCATATGAATTTCATCTATAAATAAAATAATTTCCCCATTGCTATCTTTAATTTCTTTCAATACTGCTTTTAATCTCTCTTCGAATTCTCCACGATATTTTGCACCCGCAATTAAAGCACCCATATCGAGTTCCCAAATGATTTTATTTTTTAAACTATTAGGAACATCACCTTTGACAATTCTGCTGGCAAGTCCCTCTACAATAGCAGTCTTTCCCACACCTGGTTCTCCTATTAAAACCGGATTATTTTTTGTTTTTCTAGATAAGATTCGAGTGATACTTCTGACCTCATCGTCACGGCCGATAACAGGATCTACCTTACCTTGTTTGACGCTTTCTGTAATGTCTCGTCCATATTTTTCTAATACATTTTCTTCCTCAACATTTTGATTCATCCGTATTCCTCCTTTTTCTTATGGTATTTTCACTCCCATAATATTCATTATAGCACGTTTTTAGCACTTGTCAATATAGAGTGCTAAAAATAGCAAAAAAAAAAAATAAGATATTGCTATCTTACTATTCTTTAGGAATCAAATAACGTTTATAAATGGTTTTACATGCTTCTTTTTGATTACTTTCTATTGCCGCTTTAAAAAATGTTCTTCTTACTTCTTGATAGTATTGCATTGGATCCATACCAGTTGGTGAAAATAAAACTTGATTGTTGTCATAAAACTCTTTAAAAAATTGCGAATAAACAATCGTATTAGAATCTGCATTTCTGGACTCAATATCACGATATTCACGCCAATGAATTCCTTGATAATCATAAGGTACTTCTATGATATCAAATTCCTGTTCAGCAGTCCCAAACGTATAAGAATGTAAATAAACAAAAATGCCATTCGTATTGTTTTCAGATCGAATCCCATCATATATTTTTTGTGAAGCGATATCCAATATTTCCTCATCTGAATCAATATTTATTCCTCTTGGTAATTGAAGTAATTGCCCTAATATATCCTGATATTCTGGATTTTCCCTTATTCTTTCCATATCGTCAATTTTTGATTCTTGGGCTAACTTTTTAAATTCATTTACCTTTTTTTGGATGTTTTTTAATTTTTCATATGTTTCTTTTACACGTATTAAATCTAAATCTGTCATACCATTCCCCCAACTACATTATATCTTACTATATAAATTATTTCAATATTTCTTTTAATTTATTTCGAATTCTTTGTATCGCATTATCGATTGCTTTTGGTTCTTTATCTAAAATTTGTGCGATTTCTTTATATTGAAACCCACTCATTTTAAGTTCAAATACTGCTTCTTCCATAGGTGTTAATTTATCTTTTGCTAAATTGAGAATATAAGCTTCTTTTTCGTTGTTGAGTAAGACGTTTTCTGGATTGGATGTTTCATCGCCAAAACGATATTCTAAAGAATAGTTATCTCCTTGTTCATCGACGATTTCAATTGGAATAGATTCATTTAATATTTTATACTTCAAACGTTTTGTAGAAATGACAACACTAAACATCTTGTGTCTAATACATGTAGTCGCAAAGGTATAGAATGTAGCATCT
This sequence comes from uncultured Bacilli bacterium, assembly GCA_947627435.1. GTDB lineage: Bacteria > Bacillota_I > Bacilli_A > RF39 > UBA660 > UBA5026. The sequence goes on along the minus strand of CANQWB010000002.1, from coordinate 40,325 downwards.
TTATAATCCTGAAAATGATCAATTGCACTCATAAGCCCTAGCATACCTTCTTGTATCAAATCATTTTGGTCTAATCCTGCACCTTTTACATAAGGATATAGTTTACGGGCAAGTTTTTGAATATATGGTTGATATTTTTGATAAAGAATATCACTTGCATCTTCATGATTTTCACTAATATAATGTAATAATTCATAATCGTTATATTCTTTATAATCCATATTTTCATCTACTTTCTTTTTAATACTGCTTCAAATACAATAATGCCTGTTGCAACGGAAGCATTCAAACTGTTCACTGTTCCTTGCATGGGAATTTTGGCAATAAAATCGCAAGATTCTTGTACCAAACGACTCATACCAGATCCTTCATTACCAATTACGATAGCAAGTTTACCTGTATAGTCAATCTGATCATAGTTTGTTCCTTCCATATCCGTTCCAACAATCCAAAATCCATTTTGTTTCAGTTCTTTGATTGTTTGATTCAAATTGGTTACACATGCGATTTTGATATGATCAATCGCACCAGTACTCACTTTAATTACAGTGGAATTAACACTGACACTACGATCTTTTGGAATAATAATACCATCCACACCTGCTGCTTCACAGGTTCTGATAATAGCACCAAAGTTATGAGGATCTTCTAAATGATCCAAAATGACGAGTAGCGGATTTTCATTTACAAATAATTCCTCTAAATTAGCATACTCATAATCTGGCACATTTAATATTACACCTTGATGCATTCCATTTGCAAGTTGATCTAATTCTCTTTTTTCTACTAATTTGATTCCAATATTCCTTTTTTGTAAAGCAGAAATAATAAATTCATCATTAAAATTCTTATAAATATACGCTTTTTGTATTTTTTTATTATTTTTAATATATTCTGTTACTACATTTTTTCCATAAATATACATACTTATTCTCCTACTATATCATTCATAATTTGTTTTATTCGTTCTTCCCGTTTTTCTAAATACAGATATCCAATTAAAGCTTCTAAGCCGGTTGCATATTTATAGGTTGCAACATCTGTATTTTTGGGACTCTTATGGCTCTTATGATTTCTTGCTCGGTAGACAATGTCTAATTCTTCTTCGCTAAAATAATTTGCATCTATCATTTGTTTTAAAAATTTACATTGGTTTTTTGCACTCACATATAAAATAGCCTGAGTTTGTAATTCTTTTACTTTTACATATCCTTTACGAATTAAATATTCACGAATATGACATTCGTAAATAGCATCTCCTAAGTATGCTAAAGCAAGTACATTAATATCATGATTCATGGATATCCTCCATACGATCAAAGGTAATACCTTTGATATGACCCTCTTTGATATCATTTAAAATTACTGTATAAACTTTTTCATAATCTACTTCTCCACCACGAATCAAACATCCTCTTCTTTTACCAATCCAGTCTAAAGTTTCTACAATATCTTCTTCTAAATGGTCAATTCCATAGCGTTCTTGTAAGATTTGTGGATAATATCGTTCTAATGTATGTAATATATAGATAACTACTTCTTCTAATGGTAAAACTTCTTCTTTGATTGCAGTTAAGGAAGCAAGATTAAAAGATACTGTTTCATTTTCAAATTTTGGCCATAAAATTCCTGGTGAATCTAATAGTTCTAATGTATCGTTAATACGAATCCAGTCTAAATTTTTGGTAACTCCTGGCTTATTTCCTACTACTACTGCTTTTTTCCCTACTAAACGATTAATTAATGTAGATTTCCCTACATTTGGAATACCCACAACAAGCACTCTTGCTTTTCTCATCTTTAATCCTTTTTGGGAACGTTTCATACTTTCTTGTTCCAAACATTTTGCCGTAGCGTCTAAAAGGGGTTTGATGTTAGTCGAGTGCATCAAATCCATACCAAGCACTATATATCCTTTTTCTTCATAATAATGTATCCATTTTTCCGTCTCTTTTGGATCACATAAATCCATTTTATTCAAAATTAAAATACGTGGTTTATTTTTAATATATTGTTCAATATCTATAATTTTAGAAGAATATGGTATTCTTGCATCTATTACTTCATAGACGACATCTATTAAATCTATTTTTTCTAAAATGAGACGTTTTGTTTTTGCCATATGACCCGGATACCAGTTGATGTTTGTTTTATTTTCATTCATTTTTATCACTTCCGTAAATTATTTAACTTCTTCAAGTTTTTCTTGTTCTTTATTTTCTAATCTTTTCTTTGCTTTTTCAAGTTCTTTTAAACTTTTCTTTGGTGTTGGCATTTCTTCAGGCATCATTCCACCAATATCTTGAATGGCTTTTCGTACCTTTTTACCAACTTCGTAGTGAACAACCTTGGCATTATTCTCACCTTTTACGTTATCTCGTATTAATCTTTGTTTTGTTTGATTTATTCTAAATAGATTAGCTACTAACTCATCTTCGTTCATATTATCTAATATATCTTCTCTATAACGTAATTTTTTTCTTTTAAAAATATCATCAGCTGTTTCACCATTATATAATCCTCTATAACCTGCATTATGAAATTCTGCCATATTTTTAACACCAGCAGATGAAGCGACTTTTTGAAGCGTATAATTACCTTGCCTAGTTAATTTTCTTTGATAAAATCTTTTTTCATCATCTGATAAAGTTTCATATTCTTGCTCTGTAATTTCCTGTTTTCTTGTTTGAATAGCAAAGTAAGTTTGTCCTAAAGCAACAACTTCTTTACTTGGATCGGCATTTTGCACTATAAGATAGCATATATATCTAGACAATTTATAATCTTTAATAAATTCTTCTTTTCCTTTACCAGTTTTTATTGGCTTGTTGACTTCAACAACCCAATCTTCCTTAATTGAAATACTATTATTTGCTGATATAATTGCTTTATCTATTACTTTTTCAAAATTTCTCCAATCTTTATAGTCTAATGCTTTTTGTAATTCACGCGCATACCAATATTCATTTCCATAATCATCTAAATGTTTTATACTTTCAAAAGTACTGTCATTATATTTATCATTTAAAACTTTATTTACTATATTATTTTTTGATTTATTTACCATAAAGTCACTTCCTTTCATAAATTTTTTTATCATAAAATTTGCAAATTTACCCTTCTATATCATTTCTTCTAACAAAATCAGTATAAATCCATTCTGGAGCATAATCAAAAATATAAACAAGTTCTTCAATTAATTCTTTTTTAGTCATTTTATGTAAATAGTCTATGGCGTTTTTGTATTGTCTTTCTTCATATTCTTCATATTCTTGTTGTAATTTTTCTTGTTCTTCTTCAAAATTTTTAGCACTATTTGGAACAGCACTAAAATAAGTTGCAACAATATGTTTACAAATAATACGTTTTCCATTAGCCAGAGGACAATTGCATGTTGACTTTCTAGGATGTTCTAAATTAAGATAAACATTATAATCTTTATTTCCTGAAACGATACTTGTATACTCATTATTATTTAATTTTTTTATATTTTTAATTTTTTTATTTTTATAATAATCTAATCCTCTCCAACATGACGAACCACTGGCACTTGTAATTATACTCATCTAAAATCATTACTCCTTCATCTTTATAATTCTAACTTTTTATTTTCTCCTATTAAAATAAACTACATTTTTAATTTTTCTAAACCCGTCGAATTCGACGAAATTAAATTTCATAGATAATAGAACCATTCTTAGCATCTTTATGATTTAGTAAAACTTTAACTTCAAGAGAACTAGGTACAATATCAAAAACATTTCTTTGATTCATATAAGTAATTGTTTCTGGAATATTTTCAAAATGAAAATAAAAGCATAAAGAATCATTCGTTATTCTTTTTACATAAGAATTAGTAGGCCAAATTAATGCTGATGCATTATTCTCTGATAATATATATTCATTAAAATTAATTTCTACTTTTTCACCGTTTTTTATATTATCTATTTCTTTCCAATTATAATATATAACAACTCGAAAACAATATCTACCAGATTTATCAATAATTCTTAAATCACTTTTATCTAATTCAATTTTACTTATGCCAATATTGATGTCATTTAGAATCATCATATTATTTTCCAGTTGAATCACTGCTTTCTTTAAGATATTTATTATAAAATTCATCCATGGAAGATATATATTTTTGATCTTGAATTACTCTATATTTTTCATATTCGCTTTCGGCTTTATCCACTGCTTCCTTATGAGTTATTTTACCAGAATGTGTTAAAATATTTTTGTCTCTAAATTTTAATAATTTATCTGTTGCATTTATCCAATCTTTCATAGTCATAACTTTATGTTCATAAGCCATATCTTCCGCATAATCTAAAAATGCTACCGTCAAACGATTTAACTTATTTAACTCTTCTTCAGTTAAATAGTTTTTAGCAATAGAAACATCATATTTATATATTAACCCATCCGGACTATTTTTCCAATTAGTAAGTCCCATATTTTCTTTATTAGCACTCGCTCTTGTATAAATTAATTCAGCAGCAGTATGACCACTTATTGCATAATGAAGTTTATTTTGTACTATTTTAAAAAATGTGTATGCCTCTTCAGTTTTAGGATTATAATCAGATGATGTTGCAATAAATAAATCTGTTATTTTTTGATAAGCCATTCTTTCACTTACTCTAATGGTTTTAATTCTTTCTAATAATTCATTAAAGTATTGCGTGCTAAATTTATTCCCATTTATAAATCTTTCATCATTTAGAGCAAAACCTTTTATCATATATTCTTTCAGTATTTTAGTTGCCCAAATTCTAAATTCAGTTGCTTTTTTAGAATTTACTCGATAACCTACTGCAATTATAGCATCAAGATTATATATTTTTGTTTTATAATTTTTACCGTCTGAAGCAGTTACCGAGGAATCCTCGGCAACTGACTTTTCATCTAGTTCATTATCTTTAAATATATTTTTTAAATGCAATGATATGTTATCTGTCGAACAATCGAAAACTTTAGACATTCCTTTTTGGGTAAGCCATAAAGTTTCTTCTTTATAAATTGCATCAACAACTACATTGCCATCTTTATTTTTATATATTAATAAATTATTTTGTTCTTCCAATTGATTCATTATCTCATCTCCAATCTATAAATTTTCTTAAATATATAAAAGCTTATTTTTAAGATATTCTTATTTTATAAAGGTTTGCGAGTGGTTTTACATTTATCCCGATATCCCAGTTGATATTTGTCTGATTTTCTCGATTTTCCATTTAACTCACTTCCTTTTATATTGTTATATTAGTTTTTAATTTCTTAGGCTATCTTTTCTTATTGGATTCACTATTAAAGACGTCCTTATTTAATTCTATATCTCTCATTAATTCATCTCTAAAAGTTAAATATACTTTACCATCTATATCTAATTGACTTAAAAGTTTTATATCATCATCTAAATTTAATGGATCAACTTCATTTATTAAAATAAAATCATACATTTTATAAAAAGTGTCTTTATCAGTGATCATATTTCTAGTCCAATCAATGATGTTCCCATCACTAGTTAATAAAACAGAATGTAATGCTTTATGATTTCCAAAATGAATAATACCAGTTAATATTTTAGAGTTTTCAAATGATAATGCTATTTCCATAGTTCTCTGATGGCATTTTCCTTTTCTTTTATCTGATTCTAATTCTTTAATAGTCCCTTTGGGAGCTTCTAATATTTGATCTGAAAATATTTTAAAAGAAACACTTGAATCACCTTCAATATATTCATACATATTTTTATCATCGTTATATTTAATATTATCCAAATTAATATCAATTTTTTTAATTTTATTTAATTCTATCATTCTATCTAAAAACTTTTTATGAAATATTTTTGTAAATGTATCTATTGTCATTAGCATTTTAACATTTTTATCGGAAATATTAACTTCAGATTTTTCACTACCATATAACAATTGATACGTATTTTCATTCATACCTGAAATATTATATTTTGACATATTATCACATCCTTTGTTTATATTACTTATCTATATAAATTCATTAAAACTCTAGTTAAACAATCTTCTGCGGTTTTATCTGTATCAGAAAAACTAATTTTAACTAATTTCTCATTTACCTTAAATATATAAGGATTCTTTACTTTCATAATAAAATCTAATATTTTTTCATTACTTGATTTTCTTATATCTATTTTTATAGAACTTATTTCATCCACATCATCTAAAATTACATCTTCTAGTTTCATATTTTTACAATACTTAAGTTTTTTTCTAATTCTTTTAAATCATATTTATCCTTCATTTGAACTTTTTTCCTTTTTTTCTTCTATTAATTTTTCATCTATATATTTATAATTTAATCTATTCCTTTGAGATATAGCTGATTTTTTAGTTTCCTTTTCATATAAGTCTTTTGCACCCTTGGCAACTCCTCCACCACGTTTTGCTACATTTAAATTTTCTTTTAATCCTTGTGGATGTTCTTCTCTTGCAATATCTCTTGTTGCTATTTCACCAATATTTGTTAGAGCAACTTCAATGTCAGTCATATTATCTCTTAAAGATTCTTTTCTAAGACCTTTTAATTTTTTATATTCAGAAGCAGTCATATCTGACCAACCTTTATATATTTCATTTGTTAAAAGTGCATATTCTAATGGTTTAGTAATCCCTCCTTCTTTCCAAATATCAGTAAGTTTAAATCTATCTACTATTCCATTTAATCTCATCTTTATCCATTCATCATTATATCCTTTTTTACGATAATATTCTACTGCTCTATTCACTGCAATTTCAGGATCAAATACTTCATCAATTCTTTCACTTCCTAAATTTGCAAGCCATAGTTTAAATGGTTCTGCTTTATTTGATGGAACTGATTCAATTAACCTTAAAATTCCCTTAGTATCTAATACACAGTGTTATATAATTTTCCATCTTTTGCTTTTAATTTCAGTTGACTACAAAATGTAGTCAACTCAGATCCTTCTTTTTTCAATCTTAACTTTAATACTGACCAATATTTTCTAGCATCACTACTGTCAGTTAATGCAGTTATAACATCAACAACACTAAAATAATATTCTTCTTTCTCACTATCCCATATACTTCTTATTTCATTACCTTCAAAAAGATTTGAAATGGTTTCTAATTTATTCTTCAAAATTAACACCTACCTTCTTCTTATTATTATAAATTTAATTGTCGTAATCACCTTTTCAATTTCTCACATAAATTTAACAAAATTTAAGGTATTTTTATCAATTTTTAGTTTTAGCCTTTTAAAAAAAAAAGTGGAAGATTATTTTTCATAATCATAGTCCCATAGACTTAATTTTCCATTTACTTCAATAGGATTTACTTCTTTCACATTCTCCAATTTAAATCCATATCCAGACCAATCGTCATTATTTATTAAACTTTTATATACAATTGGATCTTTTTTATACAATTTTTGTGCAAATTCTTCATCAACATATATACAATCTGTAATAGTTGCTTTGGCAATTATTTTGCCAACCGGATATACTAAATTTAAATATTGAAATCGTTCCATTGCTTTTTTATCAATTCCCTTACCTGCATGTATTAATATATCTCCACGATATTTAGTTTTCCAGGTTCTAAATTCATATTCTTTATAACCTTTTGCTATTAATGTTGCCCATGGTTGTTTTATTGTTATTACTTTCATCCTGATCACCTGTATTTATTTATTATAACACAGATATGATTCATTTTGAAATGCGGAAATTTCTAATATGACAGTAAGGTATTCTGTAATAAAAATGAAAAAGAATAAACAAAAGTTTATTCCATCAATAATAAATATAATTTGGCACCCATTACTTGTAGAATTGGTGCACGATAAATTCGTTTCATGTGTTTGCTTTGAATGGCGTTTGTGATCTGCTTGACAATGGACTTTAATTCATAATGTTCTAAAAATTGACAAATTTGATTTTCTCTTTTTCTAATTTTTTCAATTACATTTTGAAAATACGATTCTTGTTCCATCCATGTATATTTATTTTCTAACATTACTTGATTAAATCCAGTATGATATAATCCTGGTTCTACCAAACATATTTGAATATTAGTATCAATATCTTTTAATTCCATTCTTAAGGCTTCCGTCATTTTAATGATACTAGCTTTCGTAGCACAATAACTACCTAAGTATGGTATAGGAATAAGACCTGCTAAAGAAGCCATATTGATAATTTTACCTTTTTTCTTTTCTATCATTTTTTCTAAAACCACCTGAATCACTTGAAAATAAGAAAATACATTTACTTCAAAGTTAGAACGAACTAAATGGATAGGAATTTCGGCCATACTACCACCCTCTCCAATGGCAGCATTACTAACTAAAATATCGATATCTAACTTTTTTAATTGCTCTAGGTCATTTGGATTCGTTACATCTAATTTGAAGCAATGAATATTGGCATCATTTTGATAATATGCATTTACTAGCTCTAATTGTTTTTCATTATGAACCGTTACATATATTTGATAATTCTTCTTTATTTTTTCGATTACTGCTGCTTGAATTCCACTTCTTGCTCCTGTAAATAAAATTGTTTCCATTTTATCACCCTAATTAGTATGTTCTATCTAATTGGATTCATGTATTGCATTTCTATTTTCAAATAATTCGTGATATAATGAGTTAGGTGATTACATGAAAACAGATATTGAAATTGCAAATGAAACAGAAATGATTCCAATTACAAAAATTGCAGAAAAATTAGGAATTTTAGAAAATAAATTAGAATGTTATGGAAAGAATAAAGCAAAACTTTCCTTAGATTGTACCAATCATAAAAATGGGAAATTGATTCTTGTAACTTCCACCAACCCTACTCCATATGGTGAAGGAAAAACCACTATTACAATTGGACTCAATGATGCTTTATGTCGTTTGGGAAAAAATAGTATTGCCACCCTTCGTGAACCATCTTTAGGGCCTGTTTTTGGAATCAAAGGTGGTGCTACAGGTGGCAGATATGCACAAGCGATTCCAATGGATGATATCAATTTACATTTTACTGGAGATATTCATGCTGTTACTGCTTGTAATAACTTATTATGTGCTATGATTGACAATCATATCTTTCAAGGCAATGCATTAAAAATAGATCCAAATACCATTCAAGTAACACGTGCTTTAGATATAAATGACCGTGCTTTACGTTCCATTCACATCAATGGAAAAAACGAAAGAGATGATTCTTTTGTCATTTCAACAGCATCAGAAATTATGGCAATTTTATGTCTATCTGAAAATTTAATGGATTTAAAACAAAATTTAGCACATATCTTAATCGCATACGATATGGATGGAAAACCACTTTATGTATCGGATTTACATGGCGAAGAAGCTCTTACTATTCTACTCAAAGATGCAATCAAGCCCAATTTAGTACAAAGCCTAGAACATAACCCAATTTTGATTCATGGTGGTCCGTTTGCGAATATTGCTCATGGATGCAATTCGATTATTGCAACACGTATGGCTCTTTCTTTAGCTGACTATGTTGTAACCGAGGCAGGATTTGGTTCTGATTTGGGTGCATTTAAATTCATAGATATCAAATCACGTAAAATGAAACGTATGCCTAATTTAATTATTATCAATACCACTATTCGTTCTTTAAAATATAACGGCAATGGTCGATTGGATACAGGTATTTGTAACTTACAGGCACATATCGATATGATGCAAAAATTAAACTCTAATCTTCTGATTTGTTTGAATCAATTTATCGAGGATACTGAAGAAGATATTGCATATGTAAAACAATATGTTGAAAAACAAAATCTACCATTTTCTATCTGTAATGCCTATTTGAAAGGAAGTGCAGGTGCAACCGAACTTGCACAAAAAGTACTAGATGCATTAGCGTATGAAAATAAGGTAAGTCTTCCTTATGTTTTAGAAACTTCTATTGAACATAAAATGAATATTATTTTAAAAGAATTTTATCATGCTAAAGAAATAAAAATGAATGAAAAGGTCATGCAAAAAATCAAACAACTAGAAGCAAATGGATTTTGTAATTTACCCATTTGTATTGCTAAAACACAGTATGCAATCAGTGACAATCCGCAAGATTTAGGTTATCCAAAAAACCATACAATTCAAGTTACTAATATCAAAGTTGCTGCGGGTGCTGGTTTTATTATTGTATATCTTGGTAACATTATGACAATGCCAGGGTTGCCAAAAGAACCTGCTTACTTACAAATGAATATTGATGAAAAAGGAATGATCAAAGGACTCTATTAGAGTTCTTTTTTTGATAGGTTGTACATATAGTTACCTAGAGGCGATATACATGTTTTCAAAAGGTATTCATACCCGTATTAAAATTGTATTACTAGGGCTTTTCTTATTATTTGTGCTCATCATTGGAAAAGTTTTTTATACACAAGTAATCGATTATAATAAACTCAATTCTTTAGCCTCTAGTCTATGGAGTCGAAATTTACCCATTGAAGCAAATCGTGGAAAAATTTTTGATCGAAACGGTATTGTACTTGCTGATAATAAAACAACTACTTCACTGGTTTTGATTCCCAATCAAATTAAAGATAAAGAAACAACTGCTAAAAAAATAAGTGAGATTTTAAATGTTAGTTATGAAACTATGTATGCACATGTCAGTAAAAAAACTTCAATCGAACGAGTTCATCCAGAAGGTAGAAGACTATCTTATGATATTGCTGATCAAATTAATGCCTTGAAGCTAGATGGTGTCTATTTAGTAAAAGAATCACAACGATATTATCCATATGATACATTGATGTCGCATACATTAGGATTTGTAGGAATAGACAATCAAGGTTTAAGTGGCTTAGAATTAATGTATAATGATTATTTAACCGGCGAATATGGAGCCATTAAATACTTATCTGATGCAAAAGGAAATAAATTAGAATTAACTGAAATCTATGAAGAACCACAAGATGGAATTAATATTACATTAACGATCAATTATGAACTTCAAACCGTTTTAGAAAGAGAATTAGACAATGCTATTTTAAAATATCAACCAGAGCAAGCACTTGGAATTGCCATGGATCCTAATACTGGTGAAATTTTGGCTATTTCATCCCGACCCAATTTCTCCCCTAGTCATTATCAGGATTATACCATAGAAGAAATCAACCGAAATTTACCTATATGGGCAACATATGAACCAGGATCTACTTTTAAAGTCATTACGCTCGCAACGGCTTTAGAAGAAAAACTAGTAGATTTAGAAAAAGATACCTATTTTGATAGTGGTAGTATAGCAGTTGAAAATGCAAGAATTCGCTGTTGGAAGCATGGAGGTCATGGTTCACAAACATTTTTACAAGTTGTAGAAAATTCGTGCAATCCTGGATTTGTTGCACTTGGACAAAAAATTGGAAAAGAAACACTATTTCAGTATATTCATAATTTTGGATTTGGAACAAAGACAGGAATTGATTTAAATGGTGAAAGCTCTGGTATTTTGTTTTCATTAGATCGTGTCGGTCCTGTAGAACTCGCAACAACTGCTTTTGGTCAAGGCGTTTCTGTCACTCCTATTCAACAAATTACTGCTATTTCAGCTGCTATTAATGGTGGTTACTTAAATACTCCTTATATTGTAAAAAGTTTAAACGAACCAGAAACCAATACAATTGTAAAACAATTTGACAAGCAAACAAAACGTAAAGTGATTAGCGACGAAACGAGTCAACTAGTACGTTACGCTTTAGAAAGTGTAGTTACCAATGGTAGTGGTAGAAATGCCTTTATAGATGGATACCGAGTTGGAGGAAAAACAGGGACAGCACAAAAGGTAAAAGATGGTGTCTACATGGTTGGAAATTATATTACTTCTTTTATGGGAATTATGCCAGCCAATGATCCTAAAATTGTCGTTTATATTGCGATTGATAATGCAAAAGGAATTACACAATATGGAGGAACTGTTGCAGCACCGATTGCTCGTAACGTGTTACTTTCGGCTATTGATATTTTACATATTGAAAAACCAGAAGGTAGCAGTGAAAAAAATTATCAATATTATGAGAAAAAATATGCAAATGTTCCCGATGTAACTGGAATGACCATCAATGAAGCCATGACAACACTAAAACAATTTAAAGTAGAATATACCGGTTCAGGAGATACAGTAAAATATCAATCTCCTAGTGCAGGTGCAAGAATCTTTGAAGGAGAAACAGTACGACTGTTACTGCAAGAATAGAGGTGAATTATGTTATTATTAACAAAATCTGTTTTAGCGATGATGATTGGATTTATTTTTTCTATTTGTTTTGCCTATCTTGTAATTCCAATATTACATAAATTGAAAGCTTCACAATCACTCAGTATTTATTTAAATGAACAACACAAAGAAAAAACAGGAACCCCAACAATGGGTGGAATTATTTTCATTTTGCCATCTCTTATAATTATGTTACTTTTATATTTATCTCACAAAATTACCTTTTCTTATAATCTAGGAATCGTTTTAATTACTTTTCTAGGATATGCATTGATTGGATTTGCGGATGATTTATTAATTATATTGAAACATAATAACAAAGGATTGTCAGAAAACCAAAAATTATTGTTTCAAATTATGATAGCCATTCTCTTTTTTTACCTTTTTATGTTAGCAAACAATGAGCCTCTTCTATGGATTCACAGTTTAAGAATTAAATGGGACATTGGTTGGTTTTATGGATTATTTATTCTATTTGTCTTAGTTGCAAGTTCAAATGCCGTTAATATTACAGATGGACTAGATGGGCTTGCGGGTGGACTTTCTGCCATCGCATTTGGTACTTTTGGTATTATTACATGGGCAACCGGATGGTTAGAAGGCTATGAAGCTATTGCCATTTTCTGTTTTGTTCTATTAGGTAGTATTTTAGGATTTTTAATTTTTAATGTAAAACCTGCTAAAGTCTTTATGGGAGATACGGGTTCTCTAACATTAGGTGCAACTTTAGGTACTATCGCCATCTTAACTAGACATGAATTGTTATTAATTGTAATTGGAATTGTGTTTGTTATAGAAACGACTACTTGTTTAATACAGCGCTTTTATTATAAACTCACTCATAAACGGATTTTTCCAATGACTCCAATTCATCATACATTTGAAAAATTAGGTTGGAAAGAACAAGATATTGTGAAATTATTTTGGATTATTGGGTTATTAGGATCTATGATTGCCATTATATATGGAGTGTGGTTCTAATATGAAAAAACAAGTAGACCTCGTTTTATTATTTTCAGTCATCACGATTTCTATTTTTGGAATTATTATGATATTTTCTGCTTCCTATATTTGGGCAACATATAAATTCAATGATGCTTTTCATTTTGTAAAACACCAAACGTTATTTTTTGTCATTGGAATTATATTACTTTATCTAGTTAGTAAAATTGATTATCGGGTGTATTTTGAAAAAGCAAATTTCATTTTAATTGCGTGTCTTATTTTACTTATACTTGTTATTATTCCAGGAATTGGAACTGTTCGAAATGGGAGTCGAAGTTGGTTTGGAATTGGATCATTTGGAATTCAACCCAGTGAATTTGCTAAAATTTCTCTTATTATTTTCACTTCAAAATATTTATGTAAAAATGAAAAATATTTAAAAAATATTAAAAAGGGAGTTCTTCCTATCTTAAGTATTGTATTATTTGTATTTGGGTTAATTATGTTACAACCTGACTTCGGAACTGGTGTTATTATTGTTATAAGTATTATAGGATTACTTTTTATTGCCGGTGTCAATTTTAAATTTTTTATGAAAACTGCTATGATTGGTCTACTTGGAATTATCGGATTAATCGCAATGGCGCCTTATCGATTGAAAAGAATTTTGTCGTTTTTAAACCCATGGAGTGACCCATTAGGTAGTGGATTTCAAATTATTCAATCTTTATATGCGATAGGCCCAGGAGGTCTATTTGGATACGGATTTTTAAATTCTAGACAAAAACATTTTTATCTACCAGAACCACAAACTGATTTTATATTTTCGATTATTAGTGAAGAATTTGGATTTATGGGTATATTAATTGTAAGTAGTTTATTTTTGCTTATTATTGCAAAAGGATTTCAAATTGCCAGAAAAGCGAATGACAATTTTGCAAAGTATTTAGCTTTCGGAATTATATTTCAGATTGCATTTCAAGCTGTGTTGAACTTAATGGTGGTTGTTGGACTTATTCCAGTAACAGGAGTAACACTTCCATTTTTAAGTTATGGGGGTTCTAGTTTAATGATTACATTACTAGAAATTGGAATTGTGTTGAATATCAGCAGATACGAAAAATAAAAGTGTTCAATTGAACACTTTTCTCATTTTTATTTAAAAATATAAGGACTAACAGAAGTTCCAATTCCATTTTCAATATATACATTTTTAATTTCAATTACAGGATAAATATTATAAATGGTATTGGCATTAGAACGGTTTAAAGATCCATTTGCATCCACATACCAAATGGATGTTCCATCCGTATTGATTAACCAATTATTTTTTCCCTTCCATAATTCAGATAAATAATTATGTTGTTTACATGATTCAGATAAAATAGAACTATGACAAGTTGGTTCTGTAGAAGCTCCAACATAATCACTAATGGAAGGTAAGCCAATTTTCCCATATGCAGTTCTATCTGCTTCTAAATTTTTTAATACCAAATAGGAACTATCTTCTACAATATTCCCTGTATTCCATAAAGCATCTGTTACAATTTTAGACGCATTGGTTGTGATGCCATTAGAAGTACTGTTGTAATAACTTTCTAATTGTACCGTTGTGACACTGGCATTTTCAAATGTTGTTGTATTATTACTATCCCATACATTAGGAATAGAAGTGGTTCCCATAAGACGAATATGACCAGTTGTCTTTTCAATACTTAGTATACGATAAGTTTCCGTTCCACCACTTAATTTGGCATAATTATTGACATCAGTACCACGATAAATGTATCGATCTCCTTCATCGTAAAAACCATCATCAGTTTGACCATCTACTTTTAATATATTATTGTCAACATATTGAGCAATAATGGTACTGGAAGCTAATTTACGGACATTTTTTTCAATCATATTCCATGTATTATTTTCATATGAATAAATCATTCCATTGGTAACTGCTTCTGCACAAGAAGATTCTACATAATGATATTGATATTGTGATATAGTATCATCATAAATAATTGTCACACAACCATTCATACGACTCTTATCTCTTGGATCCAAGATATCATTTTTTTGTAAATAGCCGGACTCTATTAAAGAAGAAAGCGAAACACCAATTGTATTTAAATGAGAATCATCTAAATATTCCATATGTTCATTTATCCATTTTTTTCCTGCTTTTTCAATATCTTGTACTTGAATTTTATATAAATTTTGTTTCGATTTATGAATACTATTCATTACTGTAGGAAACACAATTAATGAAATTACTCCAAGAATGACTATTACCGCTAATAATTCTACTAATGTAAAACCTTTTTTCTTCATATGCTCACCTAATTCTATTGTACCATAATTCATTCAAATCGTAAACCTATGAGGTTCCGATTGAATTCGCTTCTAATGTCAATGTCACTACCATATCATCTGTAATAACAGTTCCAGCAGGAATACTTTGACTTACTACAAACCCATATCCTTCTATTTGATAAGCTAAATGACATAGGTCAAAAAAGCGAACAATATCTTTACGACTCCAATTATATAAATTTGGCATAGTATATTCATTGCCATTGGTTAACAAAATAATTTTGTCTCCGGCAACAACTCTTGTACCCTCTTTTATAGACTGATTGATAATCTTATCACCATTTCCAACTACAGTAACATCAATATGGTTTTGATTCAATTCTTCTACAACACTCTGTACTGTCTTATTATAATAAGAAGCAACATAATAACTATTTTGTTCTACTGGATCTGTTTGAACCTCAAACATATTTTTATATTTTGCGATACTCTCAATGACAGATTTTGTAACAGATACTAATCCAGCATTTCCACCCCAAGTTGGCAATTTAATTGCTGCATAAATAATAATTTGCGGATCATCATTTGGATACATACCAGCAAATGAAAAAATATAAGAGTTAGATCCGCTTAGGTATTCACCAGTTTGATTATCAAAAATCTGTGAAGTTCCTGTTTTTCCAATAATTTCTAATCCTTCAATGTCATACATATATCCTGTAGAACCAACATCACGATCATGAATTGTATTGTACATTAATTCTTTTATTTTTTGAGCGGTAGAAGTTTTAATCAATTGATCGCTTTCTTCTTTTTGACGTTCATAATAAACTTCATTGGTATTGGGATCCATAATTTTACTCACAATGTGTGGTCTCAACATTTTTCCGTTATTAGAAATTAATGTAAGTGCTTGTAATTGTTGAATAGCAGTAGTGGTAATTCCCTGTCCAAATCCTGCCGTAGTTACTTCAATAGGATAGACAAAACGTAAAGATCCTGTTTGTTCACGCGATAATTCGATATTTGTCTTTTCGCCAAATCCATATTTTTTAAAACAATCTTGTAATTCTTTTCTAGAAAGATGACGTTCTATTAAATTGGCAATTCCAACATTGCTTGAAAATGTATATCCTTTATCAAAAGTAATGGTTCCCCATCCACGACCTTCATTCCAATCATTAATGGTATATTCTCCCATTTCATAGTGACCAGATAAAAAAGTTTCATTTCCATTGTATTTTCCATTTTCAATGGCACACATATAAGTATATGTTTTCATGGTAGATCCTGGCTCAAAAGGTTGAGAAACAAGAGGATTTTCATAATTTACAATGTCACGTATATTAGGATCAAAAGAAGGTGTTGCACTCGTTCCCAAAATATCTCCTGTTTTAGCATCCATCGCCGTAATCATCAACCATTCTGGATTGTAAATTGCTTGTGCATCTTTTATTGCAGTTTCTATAAATCTTTGAATATTCGCATCCAATGTTAGATAAATATCATATCCATCAATACTATCTACTGAAGTTTCTTTCGTACCTGCGATTTTATAACCATATCGATCTTGTTGATACTCAATATAACCATCGGTTCCTTTTAATAAGTCATTATATTTTGATTCAATTCCAAGTTCTCCTACAATTTCTACTACTGTTGAAGTATTTCCGTTATCATCTGTTTCTTCTACTTCTGTATCTTTGGCATATCCAATAATATAGGATGCAAAATCACCATTTGGATAGTAACGTTTTTGACTTTCAATAAAATCAATTCCAGCAATTCCTAATTCTTCAATTTCTTCTTTTTTTAATTCAGTAAGTCCTTTACCAGCACTACCAAACTCAATTTGATATGCATGATTGGCTTTGCCTCGATCGAACAAACCTTTTAATGTATCTACTTCTACTTCTAATACAGGAGCCAGTTTTTCAGCCACCATATCTGTTTCATTATTTTTAATATAGAAATCTCCCATATATACTTGACTTGGTTCCATATGCGCAATGATGGTATAGGAACTTACATTGAGTGCTAATATATTTTGACTGCTATCAAAAATGCGACCACGAGTTGCTTTGATTGTTCGATGTACAGTATTGCGTGTAAGAGCAAAGGCATCCATATCTTTTCCATATATTTTACTTGATAAAGAAAGATAACCAAATTGCAAATACAATAAAAAAAGACAAAGAAAAAAGAAATAAAAAACAAATTTAGGTACGTTCCATGTTTTTTTCTTCTTTCTCTTTGTATTCATACAACACCTCAGTCATTATTGATTACTATTATATTGTTATTATTATACGCTAAACCCATATCTTTTACAATATCTTTAATTTTATCAAATGATGTAAGTTCATTTACTTGCATAGTCAAACTTTCATTTCGCTTTTCTTGATTGTTAATTTCATAACGGACTTTTTCGACACTCATACTTAAATGTTGTGTCCCAGCGCCACAGAAAATTTTGAGTAATATTGTCATGGCAAAACAAAGAACTGCAGTTCCATACAATAATCGTTCTCCTTTGGTGATACGTACTTTTCTAGCTTTCTTTCTTGCCATGTTTTTCCTCCTTATTTTATTCTTTCAATTACTCTTAGTTTTGCACTTCGAGCACGATTGTTTTCCTCTAATTCTTGGTCACTTGCTTCTACGACTGCAATACACTTATATTTTGGTTGATATTCTTCTGGAATAACAGGTAACTTTGCAAGTGTTTTATCTATTTCACTCACTTCTTTGAATTTATTTTTACAAATGCGATCTTCCAAAGAATGAAATGTGATAACACAAATTCTTCCTCCTACTTTAATCAGAGATAAAGCTTGTATTAAAGCACTTTCAAATACTTCTAATTCATGATTTACTTCAATACGAATTGCCTGAAATACTTTACGGGCTGGATGTTTTTCTCTTTTATATTTTTCAGGTACACTATTTTTGATAATCTCTACCAATTCTAATGTCGTTTGAATTGGTTGTTGTTCTCTTGCTTTTATGATATGAGAGGCAATACTTGTTGCATATTTTTCTTCTCCATAGTCACGTAAAATTCTGACCAAATCGTTATATGCATAAGTATTGACAACATCATAAGCAGAAAAGTTGCTATCTTGATTCATTCGCATATCTAGTGGTGCATCTTTATGAAAACTAAAACCACGATAATCCTCATCTAACTGTGGACTAGAAACGCCTAAATCGAATAAGATTCCATCCACTTCTTGTATCTTTCTTTTTTTTAGTTCTTCGGTTAATTGAACGAAATTACTTTTGATAATTTCATAATTGGGAGCAATTTTTTTCAAATACAAACTACTATATGTAATAGCTTCCTGATCTTGATCAAATGCATATAAATATCCTTTGGGAATTTTTTTTAAAATTTCACTACTATGTCCACCATATCCTAAAGTACAGTCTACAATAATACTTGTGTCCTTTAAATTAAGATATTGTAAGCATTCTTCTAATAACACACTTTTATGCATTCTGGTCACCCAAGTTCTGCTGAAAACAACTTATCGGCAATATCTGAAAAATTTTCTTCATTGGTATCAATAAATTGATTCCATGCGGTTTGATTCCAAATTTCTAATCGGTCATTTACTCCTATAATGACACAGTCTTTTTGTAATCCTGCGTATTGACTGAGTGGTGATGGGATATTAATTCTTCCTTGTTTATCAAAGCTAGTCAAAGTTGCGCCTGATAAAAAGAAACGCATGAAGTTACGAGCGTCTTTGGTGTTCGGAAGCTCTTTATATTTTAGAATAACTTGATTCCATTCATCTTGTCGATATACAAATAGGCAATTATCAAGGCCTCGAGTGACAATAAATTCTTCGCCAAGTTGTTCTCTTATTTTTGCGGGAAGTGTTAATCTTCCTTTTTCATCAATTGTATGATGATATTCCCCCATGAACATAAAATCACCCACTTATCTCCACTTTTAACCACTCGTTACCACTATTTTACTATTTAAATATACTTTTGTAAAGATTATTTGTAAAGAAATTTTAAAAAAAATGATAATATACACTATGTAACATATTATCTGAAAAAAAGAATACAAAAAAAAAGAGAATATTAGTTCTCTTAAAATATCATTTTTCTTATTTATTTTTATTCTATGAGAATCATTTATTCCATGCAAGTACAATGCGGAAAGAAATACCATCTGTAGCTGCTCCATCATTTCCATCTGCTGCAACTATACCTGCAATTGCTCCATTGTTTACATGACCGCCACGTCTAAACCATGGACCCGTATTTGTTACAAAGCAAAAGCAATCATAATACCAACTTGTGAAAGGCCTTACTACATTGTCAGCTGAAGAAACAGTCGCTTGCCCAATTGGACCCATTTCTCCCGTAGCATCTCCTAATATTCGATTGTTATATTGAGTATTATTCTTTGCGGTATATTTATCATAATATGGTTCCCATTGTTTATTGGTAAAAAAATCTGAATACAATAATGTAATTCCACTAGATCCTCCTATACTATTCGCACTTGTTGTATAGCCTGTGGTATATTCAATTGCACCTCCATTTAAATCATATATACCAGTAATATTTCTAGTTGTACTCGCTAAATATCCTGTCTCGGTATTATACATTTTAGTATATGTTCCATCTTTATTCAAGGCAGTTGATTCATGACGATTGCCACTAATACTATTTACACTTTGTCCTTTTGTTGGTTCTTCTGTCGAAGCATATCCGGTAATCATTGAATTGTTATTATTAATACGTACTTTAGTCGTATTACTTCCATATTTAGAATATTGCAAATAAGTTACTGCTCCCCATTCTGTATTCTTCATCATATGAGAATTGAATTCTCTTTTATAGTCGTAACTGGCTTTAAAGGCATTACCAACGCTGATATTTCTCCAACTATATACATTTGGTTTAATAATAATTTTACTAAAATCATTATTATTTACCTGTGCAGTTGTAGTACTATTTGCTCCATCATATCCCGTTTCAAATTTTCCTACCCAAAATCCTTTAACGTTGAATGCAATAAATGCAGGATGTGTCATATAATCTCCTACTTGACATTTTCCAGTTTCTCCTGCCAACCCTTGTGTTTTATTTTCATTCATTGGTGTAGTACATTCGTCTTCTATTTCATCATTGGTATTTGTCGATCCAAATACAATTGGTATTTCATGCACTTTTTTTCCATCTTCCTTAGTTATGGATGAATATTGTCCTAAGTCCCATATTTGATAACTATATTTGGGTATCCATACAAAGTAACTTTCTATATTGGATTCTGGTATAATTGCTTCCTCTTTATAGGTTTTTGTCTCATCTTTTAATATGACTGCATTGGCCCACTCTTTTTTCTCATAACTATACCATTCTTTTGTCAAATCTGCTTTCTTTACAGTTCCATCTTTTTCGATTGTTACAGGAATCAATCCTTCTTTTAATTCTGGATATGCACCATTTAAGAGTTTTTCATAATATTGATTATCTTCTAATTTTTCTTTTCTATTTTCTAATTCTTGTTTTGTTTGTTCTTTCAATGTATCCAATATCATTTTTCTATTTTGTAAATTATTTAAGATTCCTACTAATAATACCAAAAATAAAAGTAAAATCGTGTACAATATGGCACTTGTTGCGAACCCTTTTTTCTTCATATACATCTCTCCTTCAGACAATAAAAAAGAGGGGTACCCCCCCCCCGTTTACAAATAGCAAATATCAAAAAGGCTTACTATTTGAAACTATTCTATGATTTTATCTGACATACTCATTATAACAAAAAAGAATCTTGTTTTCAAGACTCTTATTTATCTTATATTATTCGGCTATTGATACTAAGGTGATTTGGGCTTTTCCATTTCCGGATTGTACTCCATTTTCTGTTGAAGGCGAATAAGTAGTTTCATTGTCAGTAATTTCTGGAACTCCATCAATATAGCCAGAACCACCACCTCCTGCAACATTAGTGTTTCCAGCTCCACCGCCACCATACCAGCCGCCTCCACCAAGGCTACCACCGGCAGCTCCAAATCCCCCAGGACCACTAGACTGAGATCCTCCAAGTCCTAAATTACCAAGTTTGTTAGCACTCGATCCTCCATCTAATCCACCACCAGTTCCACCGGTTATATTATTAGTGTACACTTTGTTACTGTATCCAACATATTGATATCCGCCTCCGCCGCCTCCAGCAACTATAAGTACTGACGCTCTATCATCATTGAATGTTGATAAAAGACCAGATTTTGTAGTGATGTAAGATGCACTTCCACCTCTACCAAAGCTTTCGTTTCCGACATTACCACTTCCCGGACTACTTGCACCTTGCGCTCCAGCATAGATATAAAGTGAAGAACCCTGTACAAACTTCCTATATCCAATAGAATATCCACCTTTTCCTCCACTAGCCCCACCTGCAGAGCCACCTTGTGCACCCCATACTTCTAATTTATAGATTCCATCACATGGTACTGTAAATTCTTCTACATTCCCTATATTTTCAAATGTTTGCACAAATTCTCCTGCTTTATATGCACAGAATGCACTTTCTTTTATTGTAAAATCTTCATGATTCACTTTTCCATATTTATCTTTTACCCATGCAGTATACTCTCCTGCTTTTTCTGCTTCCCATTCTTTTGTGATTTCTTTCGTTTCAGAAATGGTTGTCCATTCTGTTACTTCTTTTCCTTTTTCTGTTACTGCATATCCTATTACTCCTACATTATCTCTTAATGTTATTGTTGCTTTTTTACCTTCCACTTCTACTTCTACTGTTGGTGCCTCTGCATCACATTCTCCTTTATTTATTTCTAGTTTCGTTTGTTCTCCTTGTGCACAGTACTTTCCATCACTTACATTAATGGCTTCTAATTTGCCTTCACTATTTTTGATTATAATCCCATATTCAAATGAATTATTTTTTAATTTCAAATCCTTTACTTCTATTCCTGCTTCTGGTATATCTTGTAAATCATTTTCTAATAAATAATAATCCAAAGTTGTAAATGCTCCTAATACACTATCTTTGAATGCTTCTTTTCTAGTTTTCTCTATTACATTCATTATCATTGGTACTGTAATTAAGGCGATTACAGATAATACCACGATTACTGCCAATAATTCTATTAATGTAAATCCTTTTTTCTTCATATTTTCCATATTTTTCATTAGAACCACTCCCACTCCTATTTTGATACTTTTTTTATTCTTTTATTCTTATATACACTATCAGTGTACTATATTTTATTTCTCTTTTCAACACAATAAAAAAGAGGGTACCCCCCCCCGTTTACAAATAGCAAATATTAGAAATGCTTACTATTTGAAACTATTTTATGATTGATTTCTACATTTAGATTATCATAGTTTTATTTTAAATGCAAGAAATATCTATTTTATTTTACACTATTTACGTGGCAATCTATTTTATTTTGAATCTATGAAGAAAGGATTATTTCTTTTTTCATCACTTAATGTAGTAACATCGCCATGGCCTGGATAACAACGAATTTCATCTGCATACTGTTTTATTTTTTTGATGCTTTGTTTCATTTCATTTTCGTCACCAGTTGGTAAATCCATTCTACCAATACTATTTTTAAAAATAAAATCTCCCACAAACATCATTTGGTACGATGGAAAATAAAATGTAATAGAATCACTAGAATGACCTGGCGTTGCAATTACGTTAAATTGAAACGGCCCCACTTGATAAGATTGTTCCTCTGTATTATATGCATCATAAACAGGTACTGTATAGGATTGTACGAGTTGATCTAATGCACCAATATGATCTTCATGATGATGGGTAATGAGTATAGCAAGTAGTTCATTTTTTCCTAATTGTTGTTTAATGAAATATGCATTATCCCCTGGATCAATAATCAAACAAGAATTATTTTTCTCTAAGATATAACAATTTGTTTCTAAATAGCCTACTTTTAATATTCTAACATTCATGGGTTTTCTCCTTCAATATTTGAAATAAATCAGATAAATATGGCTGTTTTACAAGCTCTCCCATTTCTGGATGCCAATGATACAAATGGTCACATGGAATATAACAAGCTTCTTCTACTTCCTCTTTTTGCAATGTAATTTCATCTAAATCAATATCTTTTTCTAACAAATAGACATCTAAAAACATTGGTTTACTATTTTTTTGAGCTGGGAGACGAAATAAAAATTGCAGTTCTGAAGTATCAATTACAATTCCTAATTCTTCTTGCAATTCTCTTTTCATAGCATCTACACTACTTTCACCGGCACGGACTCTACCACCTGTCATATCCCACATTCCTGGACAAGTATGTTTATTTTGACTTCTTTTTTGTAATAAAATTTGCTTATTTGAATTTAATATCCATACATGTACTCCTAATGAATAGTCCTTATCTTTTTTGGCAACAGAACGTTCTTTTACAATTCCAGTCTTCTCTCCAAATTCATCTAATACATCTACATATTCCATCATAAAACCTCACTTCCTATAAAAATCTCATGAATAATATTTGTTTGAACAGTATCTGGAATAGGACTACCGGCTGCATGTTTATGTCCATTTCCACCATATTTTTGTGCAAACACTGTCAAATCTACGTTGTCTTTAATTGCTCGATAACTAATATTTTTCGTTCTTAATTTAATCATCGCAATAAAATCATAAGTATCTTGGTACATTTCTGCTAATGCATTGCCAACATCACTTGTATAACGATCTGAAAATAATACGCCAATACAATAATGATCTACCTTAACAGGTATGATGTCATCTTTCACTTTATTGATATAATTTTGGATTTGCAGATTTTCTACTTCTAACAAGTATAAATCTTTATCATCATATGAAAACGTATCATGATCTTTTACGTATTCATAATAATGCTCGATAAAATAATCAATTCCAAAGATACCAAACAAACCTGAAATTCCCTTTGCTTCGGGCAATTCTTGCCAAGTCCAAGTATCTACTCTTCGAATATACTCTACAAGCGTTTGAATACAAGGTTTATGTAAAATTAACTTATCATAATTTTTTAATAAATATTGATAATATAAACTAGTCCCACTTTGTTTGATTCCACTTTCATCCTCATCTACTACTTGGATAAAAGAATAATCATTCATATCCATTTTTCCAATATGATGATCAATAACATGTATTTTATTTTTGTATCCTGCATTTTGTTCAATTTCTTCTGCAAGGTACCTTGAAATATTTAAATCTACAATAAAAACTTGATCGTATTGTTCTATTATAGGCAATAGTTCTTTTACCTTATCATCTACTTCATTTACTTCTAATAAATCATATTCTAAATCTTCGAAAACGAGTTTAGATAAGATAACTGGAAATGCTCCATCTGGATCTGCAATATGTGTAAGTAACCTGATTTTAGACATGTTTACATTCCTCCAATACTTCTTTTACAGGACCATATGATTTCCTATATCCTGCAATTAAACCATATTGATGAATCGCTTCAATATGTTTTTTTGTTGGATATCCTTTATGATATTTATAGCCATACATTGGATATTTTTGATCCAATTCTATCATCATGTGATCTCTTGTTACTTTTGCAATTACACTAGCAGCTGCAATCGTAATACTTTTTGCATCTCCCTTAATAATGGATGTAGATGGAATATCTAAATCTAGAGGCATTGCGTCAATTAGTACATGTTCTAAAGGAATTTGTTTTTGGACTTTTTGAATGGCTTCTTTCATCGCAAGTTTGGTAGCTTCATAAATATTTACTTCGTCAATCACTTCCGGAGATATTATTCCAATTCCATAAGCAATACAATGTTCTATAATATATACATAAAATTGTTCCCTTTTTTTCTCGGATAATTTTTTAGAATCCGTAAGTCCTTCTAAACGAAAATCTTTGGGAAGTACACAACAAGCTGCAACCACAGGGCCAACAAGTGGTCCTCTTCCAACTTCATCTACTCCTCCAATATATGTAATATTTTTTTCATATAATTCATTTTCATATTGATATAAATCCTGCATGAGTCTCACCTATTATCATTATAACAAGAATAGGTACACAATACAATCAAATGCATATAATTTACTAGATAGGAGTGTGTGAAAATTATGAAAAAAGATAGACAATGTGGTGGAGTTCCTTCTTATCCAGTATACCCACAATATCCCGTTATGCAACCACCTATGGCTTATCCAATGCCAGCAATGCAATCACCTATGATGATGCCAAATATGCCTATGCAAGGATATACAGGAATGAATGGTTCTGATGGGGTTTCAGCTAATACTATTGAACAACAAATGAACAATTTAGAACAACAAATTAATTTATTGGATAGACGTGTCACAAATCTAGAAAATATGTACAATAATGCAAATTCTATTAACTATTCAAATACCAAGTATAACAGTTCAAATTATCAAATGATGTAAAGAAAAGAATACCTAGTCTTTTAGGTATTCTTTTAATTTATCCTTTTTAATTCCAGTCGCTAAAACTACTTGATCTATTCCAAAATCATTAATCATTAGTTCTACAACAGAACGTAATCCTGTCGTTTTATTTTTATAATTTACGACAGTTCTTCTTAAAATCATAACTTCATTTTCTAAATTTTCATTTTCTGTTGACAATTTATCTACTTTTTCTTTTAAGGTAGTAATCATAGCCTTGCTTTCACGTTCTAAGTTATTATATTTTGCTTCTAAAAGATCTAAATGTTTTGCTTTTTGATCATATTCTGCTATTTTACGGCTGTGCTCATCTAAGTTGCGTTCTACCTCTTCCATAATCTTATCTCGATCTAGTGAAGCTTGTTTCATAATTTGTTCCATATTTCTTTTTTCGGCCACTTTATCACCACCTATTATTCTTTAAATTATTATATCATAACATTCATAGAATGCCAATGTTATTTTTGAAATGGATCTTGATGGAAAAAATGTCGTTCATTTTTTTGTTCTTCTAGTCTTTTTTCAGGTGTCATAGGTTGTTGTTCTACTGTTTTTTGTGTTTGATTGATAAACTTTCTAGATATTTCAAAAGGATTGCTTTTTGGTAATACTTTATTTCCAGCTATTTTTGTAGATTGTGATTTGTAAAATTTGTTTTTATAAAAATCCATAGGATCACCTCAATGATATGAATAGTATTTATATGTAATTAGAAACGGCCACCGCCTCCGCCACCACCGAAGGATCCGCCTCCACCAGAGAAGCCTCCACCAAAGCCACCAGATGATGATGAACTACTATTGGCAACCTGTGCATTATGTGCTGCACTCATTGCACTAGTCATTGTACTTGTTAGATTGCGATTAAAAGATAGCCATACATGTACACGAGTTGTATCAAAAATAGTTTGATCAATGGTTTGACCGGTTTCTTCTAATTCTTTGATTTTAATTTCCATTGTCTTAGATAATTTTTTAGCACATCCCAAAGTCACTGCATATACCAAATATTTTTCCCATAGAGCAATTTCTGGTAAATCCTTTTCATCCATATTTCCAAAATCAACCATGAAATTTTTAAGAGCCATCCACTTATGGTATGCTTCATTTCCTACTTTGGTTCTTTTTCGGTAAGTAAGAAAATATATGATAGAAACAAATGCAGCAAGATAAATCATCAGCATGAATAAAATATTATAAATATTGAAACTTCCCACGAAAAATCCTAAAATACTATATAACACACACAATATTTTACTACTCACTGCTTTTTCATAAAATCCATAACTATTCCCCTCACGTGTTGCTTTGTGTTTCCATATGGTATATCCCCTTAAGAATGATTCATATTTTGTTTTTGCTTTTTTCTTAATCTCTGATAAAGTGATTTCTTCTTGTTGATCAAATAGCCAAGATTTTAATTCTTTTTCAGTTTCTGTTAAATTTTCTGTAGATAAATTCATTAGTTTATAATCTTTGTTCCCTAGCGATTCAAAACCAATCGCTTTTTTATAGATCAAATTTAATATAGATGCAGATAAATCTTCATTGGAAATTTGTTTATGAAGTAAATACCCTACAATTTCAGGACCATAGGTATCTGGAAAATCACGGTAATATTTAGAAGGTAATGTATTTTTATATTCTTTATCGTGTTTATAATATACATAAAAAATAATAATACCTAATCCAAGCAACCATACGCCACCTATCACCATCATGATTTTTTTTACCATTTCTTTTCTTCTTTGTTCTTCTTTCAATTCTTCACGAATACGATTGGCTTCTTCCGCTTTTTCTGCTTCTACTGTCAGAATAGAAGATAACCCTTCTACACCACTATTTTTGATACTTTCAGATACAACAGAAGTATCAAATACAAAACGAATATCGACTGCTTGATATGCATCTAAATCTTTAATGGTTAAAAGAATTTCTTCTTTGTTTACATTTTTTGTTTCACCCCAAAGTGGGCCATGACCCCAAGCTCGTAATTCTGTTTGATTTTCTGGAATATGAATATGCATTTCAAGATTGTCAATATCTTCTCTTTGTTCTGTAAATAAATTCCAGCCAATTTCCGCAATATCATTATGAACTACTGCTACATTCGTAATGGTATATTTTAGATAAAATCCTTTTTGTCCCTTACTAGATGGATTATAAATACGTATACTTTTGCCATCCCAATTATCGGTAATTGTGTATTTACCAAAGTCTCCATTCGTACCATATGTACTTTCTACAAATAATGTTCCTTTTCCTAGTAATGTCTGTAAATCCGTATTTTTAGGAACCTCAATACTTCTAATTTCTTCAATAATCAGTGCATCACCATTATAAATTTCACTACCTTGAAATGATTCCAAACTTCCATCAAATGCATCAGCAAACTGATTTTTAAAATTTATGATACGTTCATACCCATTAAAACTTCCTTCTAATACGAATAATTCTTCAACATGAATATCTCCGTTTTTTTCAACTGTTAAATCAATATAATAGTCAGAAATTCCATCTTTGGCAAATACCATTCCAGGTATGAATAAGAAAACAAAAACGGCAATGTGTATTAATTTTTTCATAGTTAGACTCCTTTTCCGAAAAAAGACTTACTACTTGTAAGTTGTAAGCCTAAAATTGAACTTTTGGAACTTCTCTATCCGCTTCACTTGCTTCAAAAAATGGTTCTGGTTTAAATCCAAATAAACGTGCCACAATATTAGATGGAAACATTTCTAATTTGTTTTTGTATTTGAGAACTGTATCATTATAGAATTGTCTTCCAAATGAAATTTTTTCTTCAGATTCTTTTAAATTTTGTTGTAAATCCATAAAATTCGTATTTGCTTTTAATTCAGGATATGATTCTGTCAAAGCTAGTAAACGACTTAAAGCTCGTGTCATTTCCCCTGCTGCTTTCATTTCTTCTTCTGGTGTTGTTGCAGATACTGCTTTGTTTCTTGCTTCAATCACACCTTCTAATGTACTTTTTTCATGACTTGCATATCCTTTTACAGTTTCCACTAAATTGGGAATCAAATCAGCTCTTCTTTTTAATAAGACTTCAATCTGTGCCCATTGATCTTTTACTCTATTACGTAAATTTACCAATGTGTTATATGTTGCAATTACGTATAATACAATGAAAACCACTACAATGATGATAATCCATTTTAACATTTTATTCCTCCTAATCTATATTTATTATACATGTTTTTTGATAAAAAAGAAACATTTTTTCATCGAATTGTATAAATATAATAGAAATTTCCAAACTATAAGTAGAAAGGATGATTCAATGGAAATTAATATTCGTGAACATATTCGTAATAATTTTAAAGGTACAAATTTAAATGAGATCAAAGATTCTATTGTTGAATCTATCGATTCAAAAGATGAGGTAGTATTACCTGGACTTGGTGTTTTTTTTGAAATATTATGGAATGGTAGTGATGAAAAGGAAAAAGATACCATTGTATCTATTATATTAAATCATATTTAAAAAAATACGTTTACACGTATTTTATTTTGGATTTACACTTTTTTCTAGGGCATTTTTGGCAGCTTCTTGTTCTGCTTCTTTTTTACTATGAGCAACACCCGTTCCATATACAATATCATCAATTTCTACAACAGCTGTAAATGTTTTATTATGGGCAGGTCCTTCTTCTTTGATAATATGATAATTTACACTTCGTTGATCTGTTTGAACAAGTTCTTGTAATTTGGATTTATAATCGCTAAAAAAATCAAATTCATTATTTTGAATACATGGAATGACGGTATCATATATAAATTTTTTGGCACATTCTATTCCTTGATCTAAAAAAAGTGCTCCAATAAAAGATTCAAATATATCTGCTACAATCGCTTTGCGGTATTTTCCGCCGGTTTGTTCTTCGCCACGGCCCAATTTTAAATACTCATTTAAATGTAGGCGCATAGAATATTCATACAAAGCAGTTTCACATACATAGTGAGCACGCAATTTCGTCATCATACCTTCTTCATAAGTCGTGTTTTGGTACAAATATTCACTAATAATCAGTTCCAGCACTGCATCCCCTAAATACTCCAATCGTTCATAACTTTCTGTTTCATTTTCATATGCATAAGAAGTATGTGTGAATGCCGTTTCATACAATGTGATTTGATTAGGAATGATTCCTAATTGTTTTAGTATCTCCATAGTATCACCCTATTCATTATACGCTATTTCAATTTGTTTGGTCAAATTACATATCATTCGTTGCAACATCATAAACAATTGCATATCTACTTTTTGTTTTATATGTTTAATGTATCAATGCACTTTTTCCTTATATAAGACTTTTTGATGGCTTGCATCTAAAGTAGCTGTTTTTTTATAAAAATAGGTTGGGTAATCGTTATTACTATATAAACGCCAAGATTGTTTATTCTCTGCATAAGTCTTCAACATTTCCATATATGTATCAATCATATCTTTAGAATCACACTTATAGGTATCCACAAAAGAAGTAAGCAATGTGGACAATTGTTCCCATCTTTGTACACGATCAATTTCTTTTTGATCAGCATATATATTATCATAACAGTAACTGTTCATTTCTTCTAATAAATTCATTGCTAATATTCTATCTCCACATAGATTGGTCAAAGCATCGATAATGGGTTTAGAATTATATTCACTATATGCCTGCAGGACAATTTGTGGATCTACGATCTCACATAACATTTTAATACAATTTACAGGTTCCCAATAAGTAGCACGTATTTGACCCTCTTGACAATATTCTTGGTATAGTAATTCGGTAACACCTTCTGCCAACATAGGATATTCAGGAAGTTCTCCTGTAATATGAATTAATTCATGTGGTAATATATCTTGTTTTCGTAATAATCCATCTAAATAGATTACACATTTATTTTGATGTCTAAAATACTGAGCTAATATAATTCTATCACTTAGCATAGATCTTGTTTTTGTTTCTTCAATATGCAAGGTGCGAAAACGTTGATAGACATCTGCATAATCTATATAAGTATTATCTTCTAAATATTGTCGAAGCGCATAAAAAGATTCTAATTCATCGGGTTGTATATTGCTATTTTTTTCAACTGCTTCTATCAATTTATTTGCTAATAATTCTGCATCTTGTGTGTTCTCAAAATATGAATCCATACGATATAAATGGCATGATTGAAACAGCAAAAAATGACTATCTTCATATGCACTGAAAGCAAGTAACGTAGTTGCACATGCTACTATACTCGCTTGCGCAATTCGTTTTTCGAATTCTAATGATATTTTTTTACCATTATAAGGTGATTTTCTCTTGAGTGCCATATGCTTCTCTCCTCACACGAATGATATTGTAACATAAATTACAACATTGTCAAATTTGTGATTAAAAAAATCTTCAAAAGAAGATTTATATCCATACAGCAAATAATATGCCACCCATTGCTAATAATAAACCAAAAACCCAAAATAATTTTACGATATCTCTTTCATCCCAACCTAATTTTTCAAAATGGTGATGCAAAGGAGTCATTAAAAATATCTTTTTCCCACAGTATACCATGGATATTGTTTGAATAATGCATACCAATGTTTCAACAATAAAGACACCTGCTATAATAATAAAGGTAATTTCATGATTCGTTAAGATGGCAACACTAGCTAGAGTTCCTCCTAAAGCCAATGATCCTGTATCTCCCATAATAATTTTTGCGGGATATGTATTATAAAATAAATATCCAAGCAAAGCTCCCACTAAGATAAAACAGAATACAGCAATACTTTCATATCCAGCTACCCAAGTAGAATTCCATGCAATGAGTCCCATTGCCAAAAAGGCAATTAATGATAAGCCACCCGCAAGACCATCTAGTCCATCTGTAATATTAACGGCATTACTACTTGCTACTAAAATAAATAATAAAAATAAGCCATAGAACCATCCCATATTAATTTGAATTCCTAATGTATGAATATTTAAACCAGGATTGTGCCCACTTTTCATAAAAATATAAAAGAAGATAATCGCAATCACTAATTGGCCAAATAATTTTTGAATTTCAGTCAATCCAATATTATTCTTTCTACGAATAATTAAATAATCATCTAAAAATCCTAAAAATGCATAGGCAATAAAAACAAATAAAATAATGCCTAAATTTTCACTCCATTCAATTTTATCTAACAAAAGTAATAGTCCAGTCGCAACTATAGTTGGAATCAGAAAAATGAATCCACCCATTGTTGGAATGCCATTTTTTTCTTTATGTTTTTCCTTTAAAAAAATACTAATACTTTGTCCCACATGTTTTCTTTTTAAAAGTGGTATTAAAATAAGTCCACATATAATTGCTAAAATAAATCCTATCATAAGGGCAAGCATGGCTTTTGCTAATACTAACATTTTATCACTCCATTATAAAACTAGTATATCACATATCCTAGTTTTACATTCTATTTTTTGTACAAAAAAGATAAGTTTACATTTTATTGATTTTTTTCTTCTAAATATTCCAAAACTTCTTTTTTGTCATTAAAAGGTATATATTCTTTTCCTTTTACCATAAATTCTTCATGTCCTTTTCCAAGAATCAAAAGAATGTCATTTTTTTTTAGTAAATCAATTCCTTTGCGAATTGCCATTCTACGGTCTAAACATATTTCATATGCATCAGTATCTAATTCTGCTATCATATCTGCCACAATTTGATTTTCATCTTCAAAATGAGGATCATCGTTGGTAATAATAAAATATTTAGAATTTTGGGCAACCATATTAGTCATAATAGGTCGTTTGGTACGATCTCTATCCCCAGTGCAACCAAATACAGTATAAATATTTCCTTTTTGAAATTCTTTTACCGTATGAAATACATTGGAATAGGCATCCGGTGTATGTGCATAATCTATAATTATACTATTATTTTTATATAAAATAGTATCCATTCGACCAACGGGTGGTTTTAATTTAGGAAGCACTTCTCCAATTTTTGCTTTAGAAATATTCATTTGATCTAATATCACAATTACTCCTAGTACATTATAAATATTGTAACGTCCTAACAACATGGTGTGGATATTGTATCCTTGTCCATGGTTTTGATAAACAAAATCTGTCCCTGTACTCGTCATACTATATGATGTAACTTGATAATCAGATTTACCAAATCCAAATGTAATATTGTGATTTTGTTCTAGTAAAAAATACTCACAGTAAGAATCATCACAGTTGATAATTGCAGTTCCATTTGGTTTTAATCGTTGAAATAATTTTTGTTTGGCAAGAGCATAGTTTTTCATCGTACCATGTTCATCTAAATGATCTTGTGTCAAATTTGTAAATAAAGTGTAATCAAAATTTAAAGTTTCACAGCGTCCGTTTTCTAATGCATGACTGCTGATTTCCATTACAACATTTTTGCATCCTTCTTCATATGCTTGTACCAATAAATCATAGATATCACAAATATCTACTGTCGTATTGGGTAAATTAGAAATTTTTTTACGAATATAAAATCCGATTGTTCCAATATAGGCTGTTTTTTTACCTAATAAATTCAATGCATCATGTAAAAGAACAGCTGTAGTTGTTTTTCCATTTGTTCCTGTAATACCAATTAAATGCATTTTTTCAATGAAATGGTTATAATGTTCTTTTAAATATTCATTTAAATATTTTCTAGTATCTTCGACAACTAGTGTTTCTACCCCATAGTCACCATCTTGTTCTACAATTACTTTTTTTGCTCCTGCGGCAATTGCATTTTGAATATATTGATGGCCATCATTGACTTCACATTTTACAGCAATAAATGTATCACCAGGTTTAATTTTTCTAGAATCCGATTGTATATGAATCATGGTAACACTTCCTTGTACAATTATTTTTCTTTTAATATGATATCATTATTTGCCAGAAAGAGCAACTTCTACCTATATCATGTACAGAAAAAAGAAAAAGAAACGATATTTCTTTTTCTACATTATTTTTATATTCTCATCTTCTGTTATAATCGATTGTGGAAATGGTACTATTTTTTGTGAATCTTTAAATGAATCAAAGTAAGTTTTTACTTTTTCAAGATTCATATATTGGCTAGAATCGTTCATTATATTAGGATTGCTTACCAATTGTGCTTCAAAACTGTCCATTTCAGAGTAAATTTTTTTAGGATCATTTTGATTAAAGAAATGAACAATAAGTCGCATTTCAATATCTCCTAATTGACTACGAACACCTTTTTTACGTGCATGATAATTGTAATTGGCATAATCTTTAATGATCATTAAATCATTTTCTTGAATCGATTGTTCCACCATTGCGCTATCATCATGTAAAAAACCTTCTAGAATTTTACCATTGGTCATAGTTTCCATCAAATTGATGATAATTTGTTCATCTTCTGCAATACCTTTTTCGCCTTCGTTTCCAATGAGATGATTGGCTAGCATTTCTAACATTCCTCTTTTAATGAAAATAAGCCCTTTATCATTCATACCTTTGTTTGGCTCTTTGATAAAAGCCATTTCTAATAATAATTGTGCTAATGTATTGGCATCACAACCACTTAATTCTGGACGAATATGTACTTGATTTTGATTGATATCATAATGATAAGCATCATAATCTATATATTGTGTTCCTTTGACTAATGATAGTGTTTGCAATCTTTGTAATAACAGTTCTGTTGGAAAATTTACATTCAAAGGTAATTTATATTGAATTTGATATTCTTGATACATAATTTGTACTAAATAAAAAATGTTTTCTTTCGCTTCATCTGTCAAATGTGAATTCATTTCTAATGTATTTTCAAGTTGTTTTAAAAACATTTGATATTCTTGATTTTGTGTCATATTCTCACCTACTATATATTTTATCATAACTTTTCAAAAATGAAAATATTTTTAAAAAAACAAATAGTAAAAACAAAATGCAGAAACACTTCCTATGAGTAATCCAACAATAACTTCTAATGGTTGATGTCCTAATTCCTCTTTCAATTTTTGATATCCTTTTTTCCATTTTCCTTTTTCAAATTTTTCAAACATCATATTGATTGCTTGTGCCTGTTTTTCGCTTTCTAAACGGAGTCCCATAGAATCATATGCTACAATGAGCATAAAAATAAAGGAAACTGCAAAAATAGGTGTATCAAATCCCATGGTAAAGCCCACTAACATGGTAATGGAAGAAGAAAAGGTAGCATGACTACTTGGCATTCCTCCATTTCCATTAAATAAACGTGCCCAATTACATTTATGTGTTTCAATCGTTTCAATTGAAAATTTAATCAATTGACAAATTACTAATGTAACAAAAGGACATATTAAATAAATATAACTTTCCATACTACTACCCCCTCAATTCGGTTCGATTTATATTATTTAAAAATGCTTTACTCTTTAAATAAATTCCTGTATAACGATCATAATAATTGTCTAAGAATGTGTTAATTTCTTTTTTGACCGATTCATGGATATCTAAACTTGTGATTTTGGCTATATCAACATAATAGAACATGCGAATTAATTTGATGGTTTTTTCACTTACAATTTTTTCATTCGTTAAACAATGATTACATACATAACCTCCACGATCACTGGAAAGCGTTGCGATTGAGGTTTTGTTTCCACAGACACTACATGCATCCAAAATGGGCATGACTCCTAAATATTCTAAATATTTTAGTTCTAATATATTCGTAAGTACCAAAGGGTCAAATCCCTCTTCTATTTTTTTTAATGTAGCAATTAACAAATCATATATTTCTTCTTGATGATGATGTTTCATTACCTGCTCTGCTAATTCTAAAAGAAAACTGGCATAACTAATTTTGGTAATATCTTTCTTGATTTGCTTAAATGAATCTATGGTATCAACACTCACCAACGTCGATAACTTATCTTCTTTATAATGTAGATGGAAAATGCCATATGTCATCTTAGTTGTAACATTTCTTAAATCGCTTTTGAGTGCACGTGAACCTTTTGCCATCATACGAATGATTCCATACTTTTTGGTCAATACAGTAATAATTTTACTTGTTTCACGATAAGCACTTTCTTTGACTACAATTCCTTCTATTTCTTCTATCATATTAGAACATCCTTTAAAACTATTTTTTCTTCTCTTGTTTCACCAATTCTTTATATTTCATATAATATTCAATTTTTCCAGTATTTTCAAATAATTCCCATAATAATTGTTTTTGCATTTTTTTCACCTTCCTATTTTATCATAGGAACGATTTTTATATTTTATGCAAAAATCCATTCTACAAAAAATGCAACTTATTCAAATTCATGAAAACCAAATTCGGCAAGATATTTTTCTTTATCACGCCATTTGGGAATCGTCTTAACATATGTTTCTAGGTATACTTTTTTTTCTAATAAATTTTCTAATTCTTTACGTGCCCGAATACCAATTTCTTTTATTTTACTACCATGGGCGCCAATGACAATTTTTTTAAGGGAATCTCTATCTACAATAATGGACACATAAATATGATAACTATCGCGTCCTTTTTCGATCGCCTCAACTATACATGTCAAAGAATGTGGTACTTCTTGTTCTGTCATCTCAAATACTTTTTCTCTTACAATTTCGGCAATAGTAAAAGTCAATGGTTTATTGGTAATTTGATTACGGTCATAATAAGCAATGGTATCTGGTAAATATTTTTTAATGACAGATATGAGTGTATCCATGTTATTGTGTTTTAGTGCAGATACAGGCACAATTTCTTGAAATGAATATAAATCTTTATATTCGTTAATTTTTTCTAATAAAGCATCTTTTGATAAACAATCAATTTTATTTATTACTAAAATAACTGGTTTTTCAGTTTCTTTCAATTTGTCGATAATATAACGATCTCCACCACCTAAGTTTTCACTTGCATCGACTAAAAATAGAACAATATCTACATCATCTATACTGTAATATGCTTGTCTATTTAAATACTTGCCTAACTTATGAGATGGTTTATGAATTCCTGGTGTATCTACAAATACAATTTGTGTGTCTTCTTCATTGTAAATTCCTTGAATCATATTTCTTGTAGTTTGCGGTTTATTGGAAGTAATCGCAACCTTTTTGCCAATAATTGCATTGAGTAATGTAGATTTCCCAACATTAGGTCTACCCACTAAACTGACAAACCCACTTCTCACTTTAAATCTCCTTCGTCAAATGGATATGGGCATAAATCACGAACGAATACTTTTATTACTTCACCTTTTGCATTGTATGATACAATTTGCATATCAAGATCACAATAATCCATTAATGCTTGTCTACAAATAAAACAAGGAAAAATATTTTGATTTGTTTTGTTATATAAATATAGTGTTTTAAAATCACCCTTATGATATCCATGGGCAATTGCAGAAAATAAAGCAACTCGTTCTGCACATACACCAGAACCTTGAGAAGAAGTTTCTACATTGACTCCTTCAAATAAAGTGCCATCTTTACATTCTACAATACAAGCTACTGGAAAATGGTAATAAGGTGTTGCAGCATTTTGTATTAATTGTTCTAATTGTTCTTTCATGGGATACCCTCCATATAGTTTTATTGTACCTTTTTTCATAAGGAAAGTCAATGCAAATGCCCATAGAAAAGAGATACTTATAGTATCTCTAAAATTTTAGGAAGAAAAATCAGTACACCAATAAATCCTGCTGTTAAACAAGCTATTAAAGAAGCTCCTGCTGCCATATCTTTGGCAATTTTAACAAAAGGATTTTCCTTCATCGTCACTAAATCTCCTAATGCTTCAATTGCAGAATTAATCAGTTCTACGGCAATTACTATTCCAATCGCAAGGATACAAAATAACCATTCTACGATTGTAAGTGAAAAATAGAATCCTCCAATTGCTACTACAACAGCTGCAAGCATAATGATATACATATTATGTTCATATCGTATTGCATAAAAAATTCCATTGATAGCATGACAAAAACTCTTAAAATATCGTATGATAAAATTTCCTGTATCTTTATTCCGTAATTCCGGCTTCATATAAAATATCCTCCTGTAATTCAAACATAACTTTTTCGTCTTCTTTGGTCATATGATCATAACCTAATAAATGTAAAAAACCATGTAGTGCTAGAAAACAGATTTCTCTTTTCAAACTATGACCATATGTGATAGCTTGTTCTTTGGCTTTCTCCACTGATATGTAAATATCTCCAAGTAAACGATAATTATCGTATATAATATCTTTGGTATCTTCTAATGCGAATGAAATAACATCTGTTTCACGATCAATATGGCGATATTCTTGATTTAGTTTATGTATATAAGAATTATCCACTAGTATAATATTAAATTCTACGTTTTCTAATTTCTGATTTTGGATGGCAAGTTCTAACACATGTTCTATATCTTTTATTTCTACTATATTTTCTTTTGTATTATTAATAATTTCAAACATTATATAATCCCCACTTCTAAAATACGATAAATATATCCTACAATGCACATCAAAATAATAATCACTACAATATTATAAAAAATCGTGTTTTTTAAAAAGATTGGTAAATGATCTTTACAATATCTTACCATACGATATAAATAGTATCCAAATAAACCACCAATTATATTTAGTAAAATATCGTCTACATCGAATACCCGTCCAATTAAATACTGGGTAAATTCAATGGTACAAGAAACCAAAAGTGATAGGAAAAAAATTATATTTTGACGATTTAATTTTAAAAAATAGGAAATAAAAAATCCATATGGCATAAACATGAGTAAGTTGCCAATTACATTTCGGAAAAAAAGCGTACTAAATAGTGGATAGCGAAACATTTCTCGAAAAGGAATAAAGTTAGAACTCGACCAACTAACATCTTGAAAAGACACCACATGAAATAAACACAACACGTAAATGATAAAGCCTAACATCATTAATTCTTCATACAAAATAAATGTTTTTTTATGCATAATAAGATCTACAATGCGCAAAGAGGAAAGTATAACGGTAAAAATTAAAATCATAGGCCAGACATTTTTAAGAATGTTAAAAACTGTAATATCAATCACATCATCACCTAATCCTTTTGTTCCTCCAACCGATCAATTGCTTTTTCTTCAGTAATATCTTCCATGACTGCAAAAAACAATTCTACAATTATTGTACTCTTATTTATATCAACTTTCAATTGTTGAACGCGAATTATTTGTTCTTTTTCTGTTAAACGATCTTGAATTTTTTGAGTAGCAGTAGTAATTGCTTTTTGAATTGCTTGTTTTTGAGTATAAGTTTCATCAATAACTTTTACTTCTTTCTGTGTATCTTTTGTAAGTGAAAAAGGAAATACATTACTCTTCCATAACGTCTTAGATTGTATTTTTTTGTTAGTAAATGGATGAAAATTAAATAATTCCAATGGATGATTTAAAAAATGAAATGTGTAAACCTTTTTTTTTCGACCAGTTTCTATTTCTTCATAATATGTTAATGGATATTCAACAGTTGCTTGATACCAGACTTCTCCATAAATCGTTCCTTTTGCTGCAATTTGTTGCTTAATTTCTTCATTTAATTTAATATTTCCACTAATAACAGTATCTCCAGCTTTTACATAATCATTTATATTTTTTACAATTTCTCCGCTTTCGGCTTCTATTTTAAGAAGAATGGCCGATTTTTTCGCGACAATATCTTGTATTTCATTTTTCTGTTTTTCTTCCGTCAATATACGTTCTTCGACACGTACAATATATTTTGTACCAACTGTTTCAATTTCAATCCATTCAATTTTATCTTTATATTTTTCAAGAATATTTTTTTTAATATTTTGAATTTGTTGATAAGATTGAATCGGTTTGAACATGTCAATACCGTTTTGTTTTAATTCTTCTTTTAACAAATCTCTTAATTCTTTACTATTATGTATTATTTCAATATCAAATGTAACATGTGTCAGTCCAAACAAAAGAACTGCGCCAATGCAAAACGCAATTATCATATACATATTTTTATGAAGAATTTGTTTGAAACGTTCTAATCCATATACTTTTTGAATAGATAGTTCATAAATTGTTTTCATATTCTCTAATGTTGCATAATCTTTCTTTTGAATTAAAATACAAATAGTATCATATTTAATATAATCAATTTTATATATTTCTATTTTTTGATTGGTAATACGTTTTATAAATCGTTCAATATTTTTTCCTTGTATACAAACAAGAACTTTACTATTAAAATATTCTAAAAAACTATTTTTCATCTAATCACGTATAATCAATCTTATAGAAATATCAATTAATTTCTTATTGATTGATCCCTTTCTATTTATATTTTTTTA
>CANQWB010000001.1 GCA_947627435.1 uncultured Bacilli bacterium | reverse complement strand
TTCCATTAACCTAATTTGTTCTTCAGCTGTTCTTTCTTTTAATACATTAGGATCGGTAGCTATATTACTTGCATATTTATTATAGTCACAATTGTTGAGGGCTTCCATTAACCTAATTTGTTCTTCAGCTGTTCTTTCTTTTAATACATTAGGATCGGTAGCTATATTACTTGCATATTCATTATAATCGCAATTCTTGAGTTCTTCCATTAACTTGATTTGCTCTTCAGTTGTTCTTTTTTCTAATACATCTGAATTGACAACTATTTTATATGCACAGTAATCATAGTCACAATTCTTGAAAGCTTTCATTAACTGAATTTGCTCTTCAGTTGTTCTTTTTTCTAATACATTTGAATTAGTAGCTATATTACTTGCATATTCATGATAATCACAATTCTTTAGGGCTTCCATTAACCTAATTTGCTCTGCAGTTGTTCTTGCTTCTAATACATTGAAATTGGTAGCTATATTACTTGCATATTTATTGCAGTCACAATTCTTGAGGGTTTCTATTAGCTGAATTTGTTCTTCGATTGTTCTTACTTTCAACACATTTGAATCGGTAACAATTCTATATGCATATTTGTTATAATCGCAATTTTTGAAGACCTTCATTAACTGAATTTGTTCTTTGGTTGTTCTTTTCTCTAATACTTCTGAATCGGTAACAATTTTATATGCATATTTGTTATAATCGCAATTTTTAAAGACCTTCATTAATTGAATTTGTTCTTTGGTTGTTCTTTTCTCTAATACTTCTGAATCGGTAACAATTTTATATGCATATTTGTTATAGTCGCAATTTTTAAAGACCTTCATTAATTGAATTTGTTCTTTGGTTGTTCTTTTTTCTAATACTTCTGAATTGATAACAATTTTATATGCATTTTCGTTATAATCACAATTCTTGAGTTCCTGTAATAATAATTTTATATCATTATCAGATAAATGATTTAAACTTTCCATTAATTTTTTAGCCATGTCCAAATTTGGAACTTCATTCGCCATCATTTTCATTGTTTCTACTTTCATTTTTCCACCTCACTGTTAATTGTTTATCCTAACATATTTCATTTATAGTGCAAGAAATATTTTTAAAAAGTATATTGCTATACTTTTCAAACTAAGATTCACTAAAAAATTCCATACAAAATATTAATCTTTATGTAATGCATTGTAGGTAATATAGAAAATCAAAATACCTAGGAAAAATAATCCTACCCATAATACTGGATTATTCCCATGTTCAATAATCCATCCTTGAAAATCCTTTGCTACTTTGTTGATACTATCAATAATACTTAATACCATACTAATCACCTGTTACCTTTCTAAAAGTCTTATGACCTTTTAACAATTTTTTAATTCCATATGGGTATGGAAAGGCTACTGTCAGAATACTTGCTTCCACTCCAACAATCATCCCAATACCAAAACTATCATGTTCTATTTTTTCGCCTACACGATATTCAATAGAAGAGTCTATCATATTCTCTTTTTTAAATTGTGGTTTTGTTCCCATCACAATATCAGAATCCACTTCTAGATATTCATCACTGATTTCCTCTATGAAACGGCTTGGTAGATTATAATTTACATCACCAAATATTGTTCTTCTTCTCGCATTGACTAAATGAAGAGTTTTTTTGGCTCTGGTTACGGCTACATAACATAGACGCCTTTCTTCTTCAATTTGTTCTAAATCCATTAAAGAATTATTATGTGGAAACAGTCCCTCTTCCATCCCAATTAAGAATACATGATTGAATTCAAGACCCTTTGCTGAATGTACTGTCATAAGAGTTACAACATCATTATTGTTTTTATGTTCCTCAATATCAGACACAAGACTAATTTCATTCAAAAAGTCTTCTAAAGATATAATACCATTTTTTTCTTCAAATGTCTTCGTAATTGTTTTAAATTCTTCCAAATTTTCTAAACGAATATCGGCTTCTAGTGTTTTTTCTTGTTCCAACTCATGCTTCATACCTGTTTTTTCTAATACTAAATCTACTAATTCCGTTAAAGAACAATCTGTTTTTTGAATGGATGCAATCATAGTTTTAAAATCTAATTCTTTTCCAGATGTAATTGCGTCAAATAAACTGGTATGTTCATTCATTGCTTTTAGACTTAATGCTTCAATCGTTTTATCACCAATTCCTCTTTTAGGAACATTCACTACTCGCATAAAAGAAACATCATCATTTGGATTATAAATTAACTTTAAATAACAAATCAAATCTTTAATCTCTTTTCGATTATAGAAATAAAAACTACCGACTACTTTATAAGGAATATTTTCCTGTAGCAATGCTTCTTCCATATTACGGGATTGGGCATTCGTTCGATATAATACTGCGATTTCTTTTAATTCTTCACCTTGATCTAACAATGTTTGAATTTCTTTTACCACATAATGTGCTTCATCCATCTCATTATCGGCTTTATGGTATTTGATTTTTAGTCCTTCTTCGTTAGCCGTCCACAATTTTTTTTCTTTTCTTTGTTTGTTGTTTTTAATAATATCATTGGCAGCACTTAAAATATTTTTAGTAGAACGATAATTTTCTTCTAATAAAATGACTTTTGTGTTTTTAAAATCATGCTCAAAATTTAAAATATTTTTATAGTTCGCACCTCTCCAAGCATAGATAGCTTGTGAATCGTCTCCAACCACACATATATTTTTATATTTTGCACTCATCATCTTTGATAATATATATTGTGCTTCATTGGTATCCTGATACTCATCAATTAAAACATATTGGAAACGTTCCTGATATTTTTTTAGAATTTCTGGATGACTGTGGAATAATTCAATTGGTTTAATTAGTAAATCATCAAAATCAAAAGAATTGTTCGATTTTAATTTTTGTTCATAATGTTCATATACTTTCACAACTACCTCTTCAAATGTAGTAGCTGCATATTTTTCATACTCTTTGGGACTCATCAGTTCATTTTTCGCACCACTAATCTTACTACGAATTGATTTTGGATTATATTCTTTGGGATCATATCCTAATTCTTTAATAATTTTTTTAATGACAGTAACAGTATCATCACTATCCATA
The DNA here is from genome assembly GCA_947627435.1 of uncultured Bacilli bacterium. Lineage (GTDB taxonomy): Bacteria > Bacillota_I > Bacilli_A > RF39 > UBA660 > UBA5026. The sequence goes on along the minus strand of CANQWB010000001.1, from coordinate 101,351 downwards.
ATTGTAAAATTAGAATGATATCCTAATATATCATAATTTTCTTTAATCAATTGTAAGCCAAATGAATGGAATGTCGATATTTGTATTTGATAGGCAACAGGACCTAACATGGATAACACGCGATCTTTCATTTCTCCGGCTGCTTTATTGGTAAATGTAATTGCTAAAATATGATTTGGATTTACATGTTTTTCTTCGACTAAATAGGCAATACGTGTTGTTAAAACTCTTGTCTTTCCACTTCCTGCACCTGCAATGACTAAAACTGGCCCTTCCGTTGTCATAACTGCTTCTTTTTGTTGTTCATTTAAAAAATCAAGGTTCATCATATCACTGCTTTCTTCTTCTATTGTACCACATTATGAACAATCGGAAACATATGAAGATAATATTTCTCATATAATAGTCAAAAGGAGAATGACTATGACCATACATACATTAGCACAAATTATTCACGGTAAAATGGAAAAGGTATGTCCTGACAAAGAAATAAATCAAATACAAATTGATACTAGAAAATTAAATGAAAATGATGTTTATATCGCAATTGTTGGAAAAAATTTAGATGGACACGACTTTATTGAAGATGCAATTCAAAAAGGAGCATCTTTAATTGTAGCATCCAAACCTGTTTCGATTGAAACAGAAATTCCTATCCTCTATGTAGAAGACACCATGAAAAGTTTAGAAGACTTGGCAGTCTATTACCGAAAAACCTACCCTGCATATACAATTGCAGTTACTGGAAGTGTAGGAAAAACAACGACGAGAGAACTACTTTATACTATTTTATCTACTACATATTCCGTACTCAAAAGTGAAAAAAATCACAACAATCATATTGGTATTCCTCTTACTCTTTTTCAATTAAACGAGGACTATAATATAGTACTTTTAGAAATGGGTATGAACCATCTAGGAGAAATTGAGCACTTATCGAAAATGGTAGAACCCGATTTAGGAGTAATTACCAATATAGGTACTTCACATATTGGAAACTTAGGTTCTAAGAAAAAAATTCTACAAGCCAAAATGGAAATAGTAAAAGGAATGGAAGATGGCACATTATTTGTAAATGGTGATGATCCTTACTTAAGAAAAATAAAAAGCCATAACAATTACCGAGTCATCCATGTAGGAAATAAACATTCATATTATTTACAACCATTTGCGATTCAAGAAAATTTAGACTCATTATCCTTTAAAATAAAATATCAAAAAGAAATATATGATGTTTTTGTTCCTATTTCAGGAAAACAATTTTTAAGTAATATTTTACTTGCAATGGAAGTAGCTTTATATTTACATATTGATATTCAAACAATCATTGAATCTTTAAGAAATTTCAAACCTTTTCAAGAGCGTATGAATGTAATTCAAACAGATCAATTTACTTTCATTGATGACTGTTATAATGCAAGTTATGAATCATGCACAAGTTTATTTACATTTTTAAATCATCAAAAAAAAGAAAAAATTATTATTTTAGGAGATATCTTAGAGCTAGGAAATTTTAGTCATAAAATTCATAAAAAGCTTAAAAAACAATTACAAAAAATGAAGCATACTACCATATTGTCTGTTGGTGAAGCAACGAAATCATATACTGGAAAAAATATGCTTCATTTTGATAATATAGAATCTCTCATTGCATATTTAATAAAAATGAATACACAAAATAAACTGATTGCCTTAAAAGGTTCAAGAGGAATGCATTTAGAAAAAGTAAGACAATACTTTATCAAAGAAAGCTAATAAAAACTGATAAAAAGTTTTATAACTTATTATCAGTTTTTTTGATGGTAAGATATACAATACCTTACATTTCTGATCCATTTTGTATTGTTTGAATCTCTTCGATTGTTAATTTTGTAATCTTTGATATCATTTCAAGTGGTAATCCTTCTTCATACATGGCTCTTGCTACTTCTATTTTACCTTTTTCCATTCCATCATCATATCCAGTTTCTCTCATATCTTCTAATTCTTGCTTATGCGCTTCCTCTAAATCATAATATCCTACAAAGTTTGGATCTGTCGATAATTCTTCTACCGTCCTTATCGCCGCCATATATTCTTCATCTCCTTTAAACTTCTCTTCCATCTCTTCTATCGTTTCACTCGCCATGAATTCTATAAACTTTTTTATCTTGTTATTATTATACTGCTTGTCTATTATATTTTCAAGTATGATATGAATCGATTCATATATTTCTGTTTCTACATGTCCTTCTTCATCTCTTAATTGAAATCGTATGATTCCTTCTTTTGTTTGAAATGGATTGAATTTATCTAGATTCACTAATATTACTCTTGGATATTCTCTTCTTCCTTTTTTACTACTTTCTGATGATATGGAAAAAGCATAACTTGTATTCTTTTCAAATATATAATTGCTTCTATATTGATTCATCTCTACGATAATTTGTTGATTATCTTCTATCTTAATAATCAAATCTGCTATCTTTCCTTTTTCTTCTAGTTTCTTTTTTGGGATTTCTCCTCCTTGATAATTGGCTTGTTCTAATAATTCTTGTTTAACTCCTGTTACTTCTGATAAGAATTCGGATATTATCTTTCTATTTTTTGGATTTCTGAAAATTGCTTTAAACATCGCATCATTGAATAAATTGATTTTTGTTTCTATCATCTAAAAAATCTCCTTTCTTTATGCATCTTAACAAAGGAGATTTTTCTTGTAAAATGAATATTTTTCTTTATTTTTAATACTTTTTAAATCTATTTTTTATTTTCTTTGATACAGATATTATTTTTCTATAGATTCATTTTTACCAATATTTAAAATTGATAGTTTTTGAAAAAATTTTTAAATATTACATATTTATATTCATAAAAAACAGAAGTAAGACTTCTGTTTTAATCAAGGGTTTTATATTTGTTAAGGTACTCTAGAATTATTGGAGGCTGACCGCCTCCAAACCTCCGTTTTAACTGGTTTTAAGAAGTCGAGCACCGTGGCCAGTCCACACATTAGACGAAATGTCATTCATATTCCAACACCACAAGCCAGCCTGAGAATCGTGAAACCAATTGTCGCCGACAAGAGCTATTTTATCTCCAGATGCTTGCCAATAATTATCTGGGATATATGTACTATTACTTCCACCTATTTCTATTGGAAAAGCTATTAATGGATTTTTAGAATCATACCCTAATTTAGTTATATAACCATTATTAGTTGCATTTACATATCCTAATTGTTGATAACATCCTTCAAACTTATCTGAATCATATTCACTTGGATTATAACATACATATGCTTGATTATCTTTTATATTGATTCCATCTACAAATTGCCATATATTTCCATATATATCTTCTATTCCTCGGTATATCATGGAATGTTGTCCATCATTATTGAGTGTTCCTGATTTCATTCCTAAATCATCACATCCACCGCTTTCAACAGGGGCAGTATTACTAGCAGTATATCCCTTTCCTAATTTTTCTTGTGAATTATAGTCTGCATATTCCACTAAATATAATAATTGGATTATAAAGTAATGATAATCTAATTGACTAAATTCATTTCCTAATGCTCTTGCATAGTTCCTAAAATCTGTAATTATTTTCTCTTGTAATGGTTTTACCCCACTTTTACTATAAACTCCTGCTTCAGACCCAGACATCGTATATCTTCCTATTGAAAATTCATCACTTTTTGTATATCCATCTATGTTTTTATTACTTATTAAAACATATTCATATCCATTTTCTTGATATCTTCTATAGTAAAATTCTGGTATTTTTGTAAATATATAATCATTGGTATATGAAAATCCTTCTTCATCCCATTTGGTTTCTTCTTTTGTTTCTTTATTCCAACTGTAAGTATAGATACCACTCCATGGATAAATAGTATCAAAATCATTTGTTACTTCTGTATTTTCTGTTCCTATTTGGGCATTCGCTTCTAATCCAACACTATTATTAATTCTCTCCCACTCTGTTGATGAACTATTGATTTTTCTTCTTACTCCATAGATTTTAACATCTACTTCATCTTCTTCCATTACACATAGATTTTTTTCTACTATTGTTGGTTCTTCATCTTCATATTTCTTTTCTATACAGTATTTTCCATATTTTGCTATAATACTCATATCTCCAGAGGAATCTATTACTAATAAGCCACTTTCTGGTTTACTTCCTTTTGTACTTAAGGCATCACTCGTTAAATCAATTACATTTGAAGGTTTTCCATCCATCATAGATTCTACTTGATATTGTTCTCCTGCTTCTAGTAATCCATTGACTGATTGAATGGCTGCTCCTTTTCTTGTTTTCTCTATTACATTCATTATCATTGGCGTTGTAATTAGTGCGATAATTGCTAATATTACGATTACCGCCAATAATTCAATTAATGTAAATCCTTTTTTCTTCATTTTCTTCATTTCTTTCACTCCTTTAGACAATAAAAAAAGGGGATTACCCCCCCCCCGTTTACAAATAGCATACTTTGGATGTTATCATTTTTTTAGACAACTTTTAGAGGGGGTTACCCTCTCATTCCCTTTGTTGCTCTTCGCAAACTATTTTATGATTTATTTGACATATTCATTATAACAAAAAAGAATCTCTTTGACAAGATTCTTTATCATTCAATATGCTTTGAATTTTTTTCTATAGATTCATTTTCACAAATATTTAAAATTGATAGTTTTTGAAAAAATTACATATTAATTTTTATCCGTTTCTTTAACAACATAAATAGGTCTATGTTTTGTTTCTAAATATGTTTTAGACAAATATTGTCCCATAATTCCAATACAAAATAACTGTACACCACTCACAAAAAAAATGATACATACCAAAGATGGCCATCCAACAGTTGGATCTCCAACAGTAAGAGTTTTAATGATAATTACAATAATAGCAATAAATGAAATCAAACAAAATAAGATTCCAATTACTCCTGAAAGTATCAAAGGTACTGTTGAAAATGCAGTAATACCATTTAACGCATAGATAAATAATTTCCAAAAAGACCATTTTGTCTCTCCTGCAACTCTTTTTACATTTTCATATTCAATCCATTTGGTATCAAAACCTACAAAACTAAATAATCCTTTTGAATAACGATTGTATTCTTTTAATGATAAAATTGCGTCTACTACTTGACGTGTCATTAAACGATAATCTCTCGCTCCATCTACCATTTCCACTTTTGACATACGATTGATGAGTTTATAAAAACATCTTGCGAAGAAACTACGAATAGGAGGTTCCCCTTTACGAGTAACACGTCTAGTTCCTACTACATCATAACCATCATTTTTTATTGCAGAATACATTTCAATTAATAAAGCAGGAGGGTCCTGTAAATCTGCATCCATCAACGTTACATAATCTCCCTTAGAATGTTCTAATCCTGCATACATTGCAGCTTCTTTTCCAAAGTTTCTAGAAAAAGATACATAACGAACTCTCTTATCTTTATGACTAAGCTCTTTTATGATAGATAGCGTTTGATCTTTGGAACCATCATTTACAAATAAAAATTCAAAATTCAAAGATTTCATTTGTTCAGCGATTTTAACAATCTCTTCATAAAAATAAAAGAGAGATTCTTGTTCATTATAACATGGTACAATTACTGTCAATAATTCTTTTTTCATTTTAACCTCCCTGTATAAAACATGGTATGACCTATATAAGTTATCATATCAGCAACTATTGTTATCATTATCATCGAACTAATTTGTTCAAAATAAGTAAACCAAAACCATTGTGCAATTGCAAGAAAAACTCCCCACACAATTTCAAATACATAACTTTTTTTACGGTAATGTAGGCAAATCAGTACAATATATGAAATGAGCCATCCAAGCCACATATGATTGAAACCTGATTGTCCTACCTTACCTAAAAAATAAATCCCAAGTTGTATGAATAATGTTAAAAATGCATAGAAAAGAAAAATCATTAATTCTTTTCTTTTTGTAGAAGTTTCATCCATATAAGTTGCTATCATTGATACCATTTGATCATTGTTGAAAGCATATGTTTTGGGCTTAAAAGTACTTACTTTTGCAATTTTCTTTTTTAAATCTTCTACTTCATCACATCCAATAATATAATGTTCTTGATTGAATTTTTGAACAATTTGTATTTGATGATTATTCTCATGTTCCTTATATTCTTTTCTTCTTGGAACAGCAATTATTTTTTTATTCATTTTGAGTGCATCTAGAATGGTTCCAACACCACCATGTGTAATAATATAATCACTTTGTTCCATAAAACTTAAAAACTTCTTAGGACTTAAACTAGAATAAATTTCCATTACCTTAGAATGATATGGAGTATTACCTGATTGAACAATAACCTTTTCTTGAATGGTACCATCCAAAATCAACTTTTCTACTTCTTCAAGTAATCTTGGAAACTTTTTATCTTGTGTGCCTAATATCACAAATATCATTTAAAAATACACCCCCCAAACTTTGCTTTTGGGTATACATCTAACATACTTTCCCACTGAACAATCAATAAATCTGCGAATGGGGCAAGCAGTCTACCTGTTGCTGTTTTATTTTCTATATTAGCAAACGTTTCAATATAAATCACTTTACTGCCCATAATTTTAGCAATCATGCACATAGGCCCAGCAGTATGGGTACCTGTCGTGACTACATAATCAGGACGTATTTTCAAATATTGATGCAAACTAATCAAACAATTTGCCAATAAAATAAATGGATAGCACCACATATGATGTCTTGTCCCATAAAGTAAGTAAGACGTATTTTTATATTTGTCTTTTAAAAATATAGTTGTTTTCGTTTTTTCTGTCATAAAATAAGAGTCATATTTTGAAAATAAGGAATCTAGTTGTAACAACTCATTTAAATGACCCCCTTGACTCGAAATCCATAATACTTTTTTCATATTGTTTCCTTTTCTAATAAAGCAAGCCACTGTTTTTTAACTTCACTCATTTGATAAGTAGTTGCTTTTTTCATACCATTATCGCCCATAACAATTCTTCTATTTTGATTTTGAATCAATTCACAAATGCGTTTAGCCATCTGTTCTTTATCTCGATTTTTAATTAGATAGCCATCCCAATTATTACTAATTAGCAAATTCGCACCCTCGGCACTATCAAAAGCGACACAAGGTAATCCAAACGAAAATGCTTCTAATAATACAATGCCAAATGACTCTGTAAACGATGACATGACATAAATGGAAGAATGTTCTAATAAATTATTGATATATTCTTTTCCTTGATAACCATGTAATGTAATATCCTTTTGTAATTGATAGTGATTAATTTTGTGTACGAGACTATCTCGTTCTATTCCATCTCCAATAATATCCAAATGCCAATCTGGAAATAATTTATGTACCATATCAAACACATCTATTAAATCAGAATATCCTTTTTCTTTAGATAATCTTCCAATAGAAATAATCTTTTTTTCTGTCTGTTTTGACAATTCATTTTGAAAATCTTCAATCGCATTTGGAATATATATACAAGGGCATGTTACTTTTGACTCATATAGTTTTTTTAACTCAGGAGAAACGAGCACAAATGCATCTAGATTTTTGACTGACTCAATTACTTTTTTCATATACCTTTGATTGCCATGTGGATGATTATGTTCCCAACCAATTTTATATGCACTTTTTTTACCGTATTTTCCTAACCATTTATTATGAATATCCCTTGTTGCAATCATAATATCACTATTGCATTCTTGCATGGCTCCAATCATTTTCTCTTTTTTCCATTTTAGAATGTGAATTGCTCTCATGCCTTCTTTCCATGCTTGAATGAAATGAAAACTCTTAAGAGCTCTTAAAAATTCCTGACGATTAGGACTTGTTTCTTTTAATAAATATTGAACTTGAATTTGTTTATTTAAGAAAAAGGCAGGATGTTCACCTAATTCATAAGTAGAGATAATCTCTACTTGATATTCATCACATAATGCATTTGCAAGCATCGATATACATCTTTCAATGCCTCCATACCCTAAATGAAGTGCGAAAATGGTTACCTTTTTCATAGAATCACCACTTTTATTATACGACAAAATAATGTGGGAGTAAAGTTTCATATATAACAAAAAATTATAGACATTTGTCTATAATTATTTTTCTATAAATATTTTTCTTGTGATAAAATTCCATACCATGACAATTGCGGTTGCAACTAATTTACTTAACATATAGTATATTTTCCATAAATCAGTCATCACATACATCACAAGTTGATTAATTCCAAGACCAATCACACTTAGTACTACAAATATAATTACTTCTTTATATGTTTGTTTCTTTTTTACATCAAATACCCAATAGATACTCGCAATGTAATTAAAAATAAGTGATATTGTAAACGACATAACAGATGAAATAAGATAATGAATATGTATAAATTCAGTAAATACATATAGTAATGAATAATCAATAAGAAAAGCAATTACCCCTACAATACCAAATCTTATAATTTGTTTTAATAATTGTTTCATATTATATTTCTCCTTAATAACGACTTATCTTTTTAAATACATTATATTCCTTTGTTCCACAGTAGGCATCTTGAAATCTAAACTGATCTTTTACTTCATAACTGATACTAGATGTTTCAATAAAACCAATATAGATTTGTGCAATTAGCCTTTTATCTATATCTATATGAAATACTTCACAAATATGATGAATATCTTCCATATAAGATATCACACCATTAAAAATAGTATCCAATGTATGTTCTTTGATAGAATCCATCTTTTCTTGATTGTAAATTGGAATAATTTCTCCTTCTTGTTCTGCAAATTTTAATAATTGTCCAAACGGTGCAGATAAGAAAAATTCTAATATTAAAGAATAATGATATATTTTTTGATATAATGGGTCTTCATGAATATCGAAGCAAAACTCTAAAATACTATCAGAAAAAAATCTTTTAACAGAATCAGAATTAGTTAAATAACAACCTTTGATATGTTGGTTTAATATACGACTTAAATTGTATTGAATAGTTCCGGAGTAACCTAAGTCAACCAAAGTAAGATCTACTTTTTGGTAATTTGGAATCATTTTTTTCATATATGAAATATAATTTTTTTTATTTTCTAAAGATTGTGCAATGATGTCCTCGGCATAAGAAAGTACAATAGGAATGACAGTATCTTTATCTTTTGGTAATTCAATCAGCATATTATTTTCTACTTTTATATCAAATATTTGTTCTAAAAAATTGGCAATACTGCCATTAAATACCTGACTACAACTCTTTTCAATGTCTTCTTTTGTTTCATATATAGTTGAAGCTTTTCGGGAACTTAGAAAGTAAAAATTCTGTTTTTGCTTTTTTTTAAATATGTCACAATATTTTACATATAGTTTTTGTAATTGATACCCTTCACGTGCTAAAAACAATAGAGGGCCTTCCTGTTCATCTATGAATTTCATAAATTCAAACATAAAAGGTGCAATTAATGTATAGCCAAATTGTTCTAGTGTAACGATATTCCCATCTGAAAATGGAGAATTACATAAAATCTTATTAATAATTAATCCTAAAAATATAGAATTGGAACCAGATGAATTGCAATCTTTCAGAAAAATATTAGCTTTAGATTTTTGTAAAATTGAAATGCCGCTTTCAATTTTGATTGTGTCTATATGAAACTCTTTTGGATATTCATAATCAGACAACAGATTATCACCAATATGTACAATATTCTTATTTTCTTGTAATACATCATCCCATATTGTTTTGTTATCTTTTCTTTTATTGAGTTCATTGGATAGATACAGTTTGTCATAACCACTATAACCACATTTTGCTAGCATTTTTTCAATAATTTCTCGATTCAAGTACATATCACTTACCAAAATAATTTTATGATTCTTTTTTATTTTATAAAATACATCAAGCATATCCTTTCGAGGAATACAAAATTCTAATTCTAAAGAAATTTCTAATTCTTTTAATTTTTTAGAATCTAAATGGTATAAGTGATTTAATTCCTCATATATCTCATCCAAATTGCAATCATGATTCCATTTGCGATTAGCTTCTATCTCGGCCTGCTTACGCATATTTAAAAAATCAGGGATATTTTCTATTTCACCAATGATCTGAAATAAATCATCTGGTTGATAAAGTGTACGTGTAATCAAAGTATCAAAAATATCAAAAGAAATAACTTGGTACTTTTGAATTTTATGTATCAATTGTTTTTTAGTCATTTTCCTTTTTTGTGTAATTATTGCTACAATTTTCTTTTTTCGATCCGCACGAAGTGGAATCAAACGGTATCCTAATTGTGCAAATTTATATAACATTTTCTTCATCAAAGACCAAATACCTTTCTTACCAATTCTTTTACTTCACGTTCAATTTTCTTTTTTATTCTTACCATTTGTCGAATCATTTTAGAATGATGTGAAATAGCAACTGGAATAGCTCGCACTATATTAGAAACATTTAACACTTCATCAGAAGGAGTTATTTTTTCTGTTTTATAGAGTGATTTTATCTTGTTATTTGGTTTTATCTTATCATTTAATACATCTTCTACAAATTGATAAAACTGTTCAAAGCCTTTTTCAATTGGATGATTTTTCATATATGATTCCCCAATTGTAGACATTTTCTTTTGCAATTTTTCATCATCGTATATTTTAATAATTGCGGTTGCAATTGCTTCTGGTGTAGAATCTGCCAGTAATACGCCACCATCTGGTACATCATATAAATTATTTTCACGATATAAATCTACCACTGGTAATCCAGCGGCCATCATTTCAAATGGAATTCTAGAAGGATTAGATGCACTAATACATAATCCTACCTTACACTTGTTATACAATTTGTTACATTCGGCTAACGAAATAATATTTAAATTTTCCACTTCTAGATTATCTTTCCAAGCTTGATCAGATCCATATAAGTAGATTTTAATTTCAGGGCGCAACTTTTTTACCAATCTGAGTGCATCTATTCCTAAGTTACTGCATCTTCTGGCCTTTTCAGGTTGATAAATAAAACAAACTGCATCTTCTTTTTCTACACCATCTAATTTATGGTAAATGTTCAAATCTGCACAAAAGTCAAAGTAATTCATAGACATATCGAATTCATTTGATAACTTATATGTAAGCCATTTTCCAATACTAATACCATAGAAATGATATTTATATGATTTTTCCATTTGCAAATATAGACCTCCCATTGGTTCAAACCATGGTTCAAAGTCTTGAATAAAGTATGCTTTTCTAGGTACATCCATAAAGTTTAAATAATCAGCCGTTAATATAGAATAAGTACAAAAAGCTAAATCGTATTGTTTTCGAAATTCAATTCCAACATATACATCAGCCAAACATTCCCCATAGTAGTTCTCAATACGACGTTTCATACTCATTGAATCATTTATATAATCTTCTTCAATATATATATCACATTCATATCCTTTTTTCACAAGGGCATTTGCATTTTGAATCATAGTACGAATGCCGCCTGATCCTTTAATTGGAGCTGGAATAATCCATGCAATTTTCTTTGCAATGAATGGTTCTACTTCTTTTTTTACCTTTTCATCCACTTTTTGAATAATTGTTCCATATCGATAAGATTGTTTATGGATAATATTACTTGGTAACACATAATGATCACGAATGTCTTTTTGGATCCATAATAATTCTTTTAATTCCATTTCTACTTTTACAACTGTACTAGCAGATTGATTATGCTTTCTAAAATAATTTAGACTTTTTTTATGGTATGCAATTTTCCCATTTTGAAGTGCATGATAGTAAATATACCAGTCCCCACTAATTTTAAATTTTTGAGCTTCTTTAAAAATATCGTGATAGTCTTGTTTTTTCCATACAACTGCGGAAACATTAGGTATCGTATTGCAAATACTTAGACAATTTATAATTTCATCTTTGCCATCTACAATATAACTTTTGTTCCATCTAGTACTACTTACACCTTCCATCCAATCGCGACAAGAATTTTGGATAATTTTATTATTTAAATCTATTCTCATACTTTCTGTATATGATAATATAACATCTTTATCTTCGAAACCCCTCATGGCAGTTTCTAAAAAATGACAATTAGCACTATCATCTGCCTCAGCAATCCAAACATAATCACCTTTTGCTTCTTCAAACCCTTTTTGCCATTGTTTAAACACAGAACCACTATTTTTATCATTAACAATTAACTTTGTTTTTATATGTTGAATCGTTTTTAACTTGTTCTTTATTACAGCAACACTATTATCTTTTGAGCAATCATCTAATACAATAATTTCATATATAGGATAAGTTTGTCTTATAATAGAATCAATTCTCTCAACAATTAACTTTTCATAATTGTAATTTGGAATCACTACTGATACTTTTTGCACATGGTTTTTCACAAGTTTTCCATGTTGTTTATATATATTGACTCCATGATTTTTCTTCACTTGACGATATGTATTTAACACCCTTTTAGGTATCAATTTTTTTATCATAATCTACCTTCTTTTCTAAATCCCATACAATCTTCAAAAACTCGTATCGTTCGTGAATATGTTTTTCTTGGTCTTCATTTAATCCATAATTTGCTTTAAAATATTGATGGATACTTTTAATTTCTTGCATATGTGCTTCTTTTTTAGTAATACTACTAACATTATTTCCATGTTCCCTATAATAATTCAACGTTTTATTACAAAATGCTACTTTTCCCATATGCATTAAATATACATAAAAGAACCAATCACCTGCTTGTTTATATGTACCTGCTTGTTCTAGTATAGTATCATAATCGCCTTTGCGAAATATACAAGAAGAGACATTAGCAATTGTACAATTCAAAAATGAATAATGTTCATACTCCTTGATACCATCTATGACATAGTTACAATTCCAATGTCCTGTTTTCATAATATCAATTTCAGGAATAATTGATTTATAAGTAATATAACCATTTGTATTGATAAAAGCAGTATCACAATAAGAAATTATAACATCTGAATTTTTTTCTAATGGCTTTGTTAGATTTTCAATCATATTAGACTGGCAATAATCATCTGCTTCAGCAATCCAAACATAGTCACCACTTGCTTCTTTTAGCCCTTTCTGCCATTGACGAAAGGCTGAACCACTATTTTGCTTATTATATATTTTTTTGATTGTAATGTAAGGAGAAATCTGCGTGACAATTTCATCTATTACATTACGACTGTAATCTGTAGAACAATCATCCAATATCACAATTTCTTTAATCTTCACATTTTGATTCAACACACTATAAAATCTCTGATATAAGAATTTTTCATAATTATAATTTGGAATAACAGCAGTAATAGATATTTTTTCAGGTAATTGTTGTTGCTTTTTTGCACATTTTACCAAATCTTCTATCCTAATTACATTAGGAATCACCGATTTTTTGTGACTTTTTAAAAAGCGATAAAATGCAATCATAATATTTTCCAACATATTCCATTTTTGAATCGTACATTTTATGAGAAAACGTACATACATACCAGATTTTCCCGTTTGGCTTTCTAGATATTTATTTAATAATGAATTATTTTCAATATGATATTTTTGTATCAATTTATTATATTTTTTTAGAATCTGATTTCTTTTCCAAAAATTAGGTTCTTTTGGTATCACATATAACAATAAAACTATCAATTGATTGAATACCAATGCTTCTTTTGCTTGCATATATTCACAGTGATTTTTGATTCTTTCTAATGTTAAATCTACGCCATAAAAAATATCAAATCGTTTTTCTGAAAAACTAGAATTTTGGATGGAATGATTTCTCTGCACATAATAATAATACGTATCATTTGCATAGCTTACTTTACATGCATTCATAAGAGTTGGAATCACTACAGCAATATCTTCATTTACTTTCCCAACTGAAAATGGATACTTTGAAATTGCTTCTTTTTGAAATAATTTATTACAAGCAGATGCTGCAAGACCGTTATCAATAAATGAAAGTATACCGGCATTATTTTGATAACATGGATTAATATGGTCAAGATTTCCATCTTCATCTACAACTTTTATACCACAAATAGCTACCTCAGAATGATTATCTTGAATAGACTGCATTAACCTCTCATAATACGTTGGTTCTACATAATCATCAGAATCAATGTACCCTATGTAATCCCCTGTCGCTATTTCTAACGCACGGTTGCGTGAGTATGATAAACCTTTATTTTGTTCATTCATAAGAATTCTTACTTTTGGATTACTTTTATATGTCAACAATTTTTCTTTTGTATTATCAGTAGAATGATCCTCTACTATTATAATTTCTATATTTTGATAAGTTTGATTTAAAATAGAATTAATGCATTTTTCGACATATTTTTCAGTATTATAACAACATATAATAACTGATATTTTCTTCATCATAAATCCTCCTAAATATCTAAATTATTTTCTATGATATACTTTAATTTTTCTAATGATTTTAATCGTTCTTGTGCTTTAAAAATTACTTTCTTATAATTGGTATTATAAGAGTAATTCAATGAAGCACCTTCTTTGTGAAAAATTCTAAGTACAGGATCATACATAAAAGTAAGATGGTATTTTCTCCTTCGATATGATAAAAATTCTTCTTCATGATATAAAAAGGTACCATTATAAAATGGGTAATCGAATCTTTCATAATATTGTTTTGAAAATACAAGTGCACATCCATGCAAAGATACATTAAATTTCATTTGATTTCCATTTGTAAACACTGTTTTAGATTTTACAAATAAGTGTTTTATCATTCTTAATATTTGATATACATATCGAAAAAATATGTTTGAATAAATTTTTATTGTTTTTTTACATCCATGAATTTGTTTATTGATATTTTCCAATGTATCGTATGTATAAAAAGGATTTACAGAATCGCCGCCATCTGTATCGATACGTGGTCCTAACACATCAAATCGATATTTTTCATAATCATACTCAATGACATGCAAAAAATTTGCTTGTTCAATGATGGTATCATTATTGATAACAATTAAAAATTCTGGGTGGAATCGTTCAATTGCTTTTTTTGCACCAATATTATTTGCCTTTGCAAAACCCATATTTTCTTCGTTGATAATCAAATCGTCAACCAATAATTTTAGATGGTTCAATTGCTCCAAATCTTTGGAATTAGATACCACAATAATTTTAGATGGAGTATCAAGATTACGAATGGATTGAATACATTCTTGGGTATCTTTGATATTATTATAATGCAAGATAATAAAACAATATTTTATCATACTTCTTCTGCAAATCCTTTTTGCAATTTTTTAAATATTTTTACACCAACTAACAATAAAATAAGGCTTCCAATTAGTACAATCATCAAAGAACTTACATTTGGTGATACCTTTGCATATAAAATATCACGATACCCCGTAATAATAATTGCCATTGGATTAAAATCAAATATGAAACTTAACTTACTGTTAGCAAATACATCTGGAGAATATAAAATAGGCGTTGCATAAAATAACATATTAACAATAAAATTAATAATATATTCTGCATCTCTTACGTATACATTAATCGCACTTGTAATAAATACAAGTCCTAATGAAATTATGTATTGTACTAGAATTACCAATGGTAAATATAATAAATTAATACTAAATCCAATGCCACTAAAAATTAAAAATACAAAAATAATTAAACATGAAATTAAAAAATTTATTAATCCACTTGTCACAACCGATATTGGTAATATTTCTCTTGGAAAATATACTTTTTTAATAATTCCAGCATTTCCTAAAATAGTAAATGTGCCTTGACTAATGGAAGTAGTAAACCATGTCCATGGTAAAATTCCAATAATCAAGTATACAATGTAATTGTCCATTGTATCTCTTAAAATGAAAGGAAACACAATCGCATATACAAGTACTTGCAATAAAGGGTTCACAAATGACCATAAAACTCCTAAGAATGAGCCCTTATATTTTCCTCTAATCTCTTTTTTGATATTGCTTCTTAGCAATTCCCTATATTGATATAAGTCTTTAAACATATGTCACCTACCCGCATACTTTGATATACTCATCTACTACCTTGCTTACATTACCATCCATTCGAATTTTGCCTTCATAAATCCAAATGGCACGACTGCATAATTGTTTAATTGAGTCTAAACTATGACTTACAATTACAATGGTCTTATCGCTTTCTTTTAGTTCTTGCAATTTTTGAAAACATTTATCTTGAAAATGTTGATCTCCTACCGCCAAAATTTCATCAATCAAGAGGATTTCTGCATCTACATTAATTGCAATTGAAAAAGCAAGACGCATGTACATTCCTGATGAATAAGTACGAACAGGACTATCAATAAATTCTTCTAGTTCAGAAAAAGATATGATATCATCCATTCGTTTTTCAATTTCTTTTCTTGTTAACCCAAAAATAGATGCATTGAAATAAATATTCTCTCTACCTGTAAAATCCGGATGAAACCCTGCTCCTAACTCCAATAAAGAAGTTAATTTTCCATTTGTTTTAATTTTCCCTTTGGTTGGATAGATAATTTTTGTCATCAATTTTAACAACGTACTCTTTCCACTTCCATTGGTACCAATTAAAGCAACAGTTTCTCCTTTTTTTATGGTTAAATTAATATTTTCAAGAACTGTTCTACAATCACTTTTTTTATGGTTCCAAAATACTAAGCGTTCCTTTAACGTTGAAGGTTTATCATAAAATAACTTAAATGATTTTGTCATATTTTCTACTTCAATCGCAGTATCTTGTTTTTTCATAAATACCTCCATCATACAATTATATTTATTATATCATATATTCCCATTATTTTTATATTTTTATTTATGATTACGAATATTTAAACCTATTGCTCCTATACCAAACAGTATTCTCATGATCATACGGTTGAGCAATCCCGCATGATTATATTTCATCTGAAAATAATATTGACTACTTTTCAAATTTTTATATTTCTGGACACTCGTATGTACCTTGTCAATCGTAATAGAATGATTATGGAAAATTTCTACTTTACCATTGATTTTTACTTTCTTCCCAATATTTTGTAATTTTTTAGATAATACATTTTCCTCATAATATAAAAATATATTTTCATCAAAATAACCTACTTGTTCTAAGATTGATCCCCTTATAATAAAGAAACTACCTGAAACCGCATCCACTTCTATGGTACTTGTCCCAATTTGTTCTCTACTATACTCTAATTTCTTTTTAAATTTTTTGTAAATATATGGCATACTGAGTAATATGTCTTGCCAAGGTGTTGGGATTTTCCATCCACAGTTATAACCTTCATGTTCACGAATCACAGGACCTACAACTGCTGTTTCATCATCCAGTGTATTCAATAACTCCTTTAAATCTGATTCCCCATATAAAATAATATCCGTATTACTAATAATGATATTTGGATTATCATAAAGTTCATTCAAGTACTTTGCACCAATATTAATCCCTGCGCCATACCCACCATTGTGATTACTTTCTAAAACAATTACTCTATCGTTTTCTAATAATTTAATTTTTTTCAATGAATCATCGGTAGATGCGTTATCAACAATCACAATTTTATCAATAATTGAATAATTTTCTAACATATGAACCATTTTTTTTACATTTTCAGAATCATTATAATTGACCATGACCATTCCCGTTTTTCTCATGCATGCTCACCTTCCAAACAACACATCAATATATATGCAACTAAAATACTCACAGAAGGAGCGGTAATGATATGTCCCGAAAATAAAGATAACAGTAAAATCAAGATCACACTCGTCACATCAGGTATGGAAATATGCTTTATCATTTGGTGAATTACTTTTATCAAAATCCAAAGGAATGGAATAAAGTAAATTGCACTACCAATCACACCATGTCGAAAGAAAATATCATAGTAATCCATTTCAATCAATTTGGTATTTACTTCGTCTGTTGCATAATTTTCAATATAACCAATACCTAATAACTTTTCACTCCAATCAGCATTTATATAATTTTCTTTTGTATGCTTCATAAAACGTATACGTTCACTAAATACAAAATGATCAATATGATCTAGTGTAAGTAAATCGGAAATGGAATCTATTTCTAAAAATTCTAAATGAATTTGAATATTCTTATAAAAAGAAGTTTTTGGAAGTACCAATAGTAATGAAATGATGCCAATGACTACCAAAAGGCCAAAACAAGAAAGTTGTTTCCATTTTTGTTTTTGAAATAGATAGATAATGTAAGTTATCATAAAGAATGCAAAAGTAATTCCGATACTGAGAATTGGTACCTTTGTTCCAATTGCAAAATAAACTCCTACAATAACACCGATTAAAACAATACCCCACAATTTTTTTTGTTGAAAAAGAAAGTATGCGAAAAAAGGAAAAAGTATAGATAAAATTCCTCCAATTTCATTAGAAGAATAAAACCATCCAATTGTGCCTACTTTACTATAAGCATAACTATCAAATCCTGTATGCGTTAAAATAGGAATCAAAATAAAGGCAATATACGTAATTAAAATAATATGTAAATATGTACGGTTCACTGTCAATCT
This sequence comes from uncultured Bacilli bacterium, assembly GCA_947627435.1. Taxonomy (GTDB): domain Bacteria; phylum Bacillota_I; class Bacilli_A; order RF39; family UBA660; genus UBA5026. The sequence goes on along the minus strand of CANQWB010000001.1, from coordinate 82,744 downwards.
TTTTTCTAAATATAAATTATACAATGTCAATAATACAATAGGAAAGAAGAAAGTTCTTAACATACTTTGACATTCATATAAGAAAACATCGGGACCTTTATGCAATAGAACAATAACCATATATGTAATCATATATATAATGATAGCAGTTACCATCAACGATATTTTTTTCTTATACCGACATTTACTAATAAAAAATAAATCATAAATCAAGATTCCTAAAAATAAAATTTTGAAAAGCATAATAGCTGTCAATTGAACGTGTAATAAATGTATGGAAAGCGATGTCACACAATCAAAGACAGGTCCTAAAATTAACATCCAAAATATAATAGTTGTAATATGTGTTTTAATCCACTCATTTATCTTTCGCATGCAATCATTCCATTCTATTTCGTTCTATTTTATTATAACAAAATATTCCTATAAATGCTAGAAGTATAACATGCAAGAGTATATAAGAAATTGCTCATTTAAGTATTCTTAGGATAAAAACAAAGATTACAGCTATAAAAAAGAACTTATTCACAAGTTCTCATTTATAAAATTCTGTTTATTTTCGCGTTAAGTATTCTAATATAAATGCCATAGCAAGCATAATCAATACTGCAATTACACCTTCAAAAATAGTATATTCATCATCTAACCACTTATCTAAGAATGTTTTTTTCTTTTCTTGTTTTGTTTCAGAAACATCTTGATCCTCTTTTGTTGTAGTAGAAGTATCTTTCATTTCCTCTTTAGAATCACTTGATTCCGTTAAAGAAGATCCTTCCTTGTTTTCTTCACCTTGAGTTATTGATGAAGGCTGTTGTGTTTTATTATTTTCAATGTTACTATCTGGTTTCGTAGACGAACTAGAAGAAGTTTCTGATTTATTTTCAGACGAACTAGGAGAAGTTTCTGATTTATTTTCTTCTTTTTGAGCTTCCTCAGGATTCTTAACTTCTGATTTGCTTTCTTCTTCAGGATTTTTCATCTCTGGTTCTTTTTTATTTTCCTCTGATTCGTTTAAATTAGGTTCTTTTACTATTTTGATTTTTACTTTATATACAGAAACATTCAAATCAGAATCTGTTACAGAATAAGTAATACTATAAGTTCCTACTTTGTTTATGTTCAAATTAGAATCAATTTTTGTACTATTCTTATCAATAATGATATTACCATCTTCATTATCAACAGAGCTAATTAAAGAATATAAATCAATATTCGTTCCTACTTTGTATTCAGAATTACCATGATAAGTAATGACTGGTAATCCACCTTGTTTCACTTTTTTAATCAAATCATTATATGCTTTTTGATCTTCTTCTTTTAACATACTATGTAAATAGATAATTCGTGCTTTTTCTTTAAAGTTAACTAAGCGATTGCTTAATTCTTCTTCGGTTGCATTCTCCTTATAATTCTCAATTTGACTTACAATATACTGTTTCAAAGAAGTATACGCTAAATTGGCTGCTGTAGATTCATCCATTCCTTCTACACGTATTCCATCTTCCATTACAATATATCTTGTAGTTTCGCTCGTAGGAGAATATTCTGGCACAAGTGTATTTGAAATTGTACTATTCCATTTTACTCTATTACTATACCTAGAATGTGTAATTTCTATAATATAACCTGGCTTTAATGCTACCTCATAAGAACCTTTATTAAAATTAAAGTATCTACCGTTTGCATCATTTGGAATGAAGTTCCCTTGCGCATCATATCCTTTTGTCTCCTCTAAAATTACCTTTCCAGCTTGGTCCGTAATTTTAACAGAAGCATTTTGAATACCTCTAAAGTCGGCTCCACCAAATTCGATGTTTGCCTTTTTATAGTGATCCATAAATGTAAGTTTACAACCAACTGTTTCATATACTCCTTGCAATGTAACAGAAAGATAATTGTTCAATTCAATATTTTCTAATTTTGTATAAGAATAAGTATAACTATTTTGATTTCCTTCCTTAATCAAAACATTTGCGCTGTCTTGATCATAACCATTTAAAATAGGCATTTGTAAATAATAAGAACCTAAATTCAGACCTTCTATTTTCATAGAAGAAGAAGTAATCTCTACTGTTTTTACCGTCTTGTTACCAGATTTTATGACAAGTTTTTTTCCTTTTAAATTGGTCATATCATCAATTGCAATATTTAGCGTTAAATCTCCCGTAATATGATATTTTTCATAAATATCATTTTGAACTAATCCATATTTAATATCGAGATTTTCTCCTTGCATAATCGTATTTAAAGAGTCATCTGAAACCATATCTTTTAAAATGGTAAGCGTTGGATAATTTTTACTATAGATTTCCTCTTTTACAGAACTTGAAACAGTCAGATTCCAAGCTTCCATATATGGTGTAATATCCACATGATAAATATCCGCAATTGCTAATGGATAAATATCTTGATTCGCATCCTTACTAGTAGGCAAAGTTCCATTATTCAATTTTTCACGGTACCAACTAAATATTTTTGCATATGTTGTTGCACCCTCAAAATAATCAAATAAATTGATCAACATATAAAGTCTTGTTGAAACGTCGATGGAAGTAAAAGCTTTTCCTTCTAAACGCTCAGAATTTTTATTTTCTTCAATTTTATTTAAGCTTCCTAGCCAATCACCAGGGTAAAAATAGATATTTTTATCAATTTGAATATAATGTCCAAGAATGTTGTTAGAGGTTTCTCCTAAACCCATATTTCCTTTTCCAAGATTACCTTGATAACCATGGGCAAGCTCATGAAGACCTCCCCAGTTCATCTGGAAGAAAGAATATACAGAAGCACCGTTGACTCCTACATGATTTCCATTATAATAAGCAGCTCCCGCACCATGAATATTGGCTCTGACTAAATATTTTGTTCTAACATTTTGATCTGTTAATTTGACTGGATTTAAATCTAGTCCTACATATTCATCCATTTTGTCAACTACTTTTTTATAATATTCCAAAAAGGAATCTAACGTTGGAAAAACATTATCATATGCCTTATGATTTACCATTTTATCAATATCAGTAAATGGCACTACAATTGATACCACTTCATTTTCAACAACAGAATAAGTAGCTTTGTTTGCTCTCCAATCAGCAAAATATCCTGTTTCATTGTCTTTATAGTGATAATAATTTAATTCAGAGACATCTGTACCATATTCTAGTTCTATCTTGAAAGTTTTTGAAAGATCACCAGTTGATAAAACTGTTGTTCTAAAATAAGGAACAGCATCTTCATAGGTACCATTATTCAGTTTATTTTGTAGCGTAATCCAACTTCCGTCTTGGTTAAGTGTTTGTGAAATTTCTTTGGCTGTATCATTCGTGATAAAATTTACATCAATATTATTATCAGAAGATAGAATTCTCGCTCTTACACTAGTTCCTTTTGGCATATAAATACCAAGAATTTGACGATCTCCATAATTACATCTTGAAAATCCTGCTAAATCCATATTCCATACAGATGGAATAGTATATAATGTTCTTTCGACATTGATTTTTGCATTTTCATCATCTGTTACAATAACAGGAACCGATAACGTCGTTTCATTATTATGAGAATCTTTTACTCTATAAGTGATTGCATAAGTACCAACCTGATTTACATCTACTGTACCAGTATACGTAATATTAGGTGTTAAATCGCCATCTTCAAAATCCTTCGCAAAAATTCTAAATCTGGCATCTAAAACATCAAAGTTATTTATAATTCCTTTTTTAATTGTTATTTTAGTAGCACCATAAAATATTGGTGCATTTTTCGTACTCCAATAACTATCGCTATTTTTCTTAATGTTTTCTATCGTTTCTGTTTCTCCCGCATTCACATAAAGAAATGGTAGAAAAGGATTTAAGAAAACGGCAAGTGCTAATAAAATGGTTACAACTTTTTTCAAAACAAACTCCTCCTTACTAAAATACTTAATATAATACACCACTTTTTCTTAAAAGGCAAGTTTTCAAAGTATTTTTCTAGCAAATAGTAATGCATATGATATTATATTCTTTTGCCACTATTTATTGCCTGATCATTCTTTTGAATCGCTAAATATATATGATTCTTAATAAAAACTATTAGAAACCAATATAAGATTGGTATTATTGATACAAAAGTTTTTTTACATGAGCACTTGAAAGAATAATTTGACTTGGTAAAAAAAAAAGAACTTTATATCAAGTTCTTCATTTTCTAAATGGTCGGGAAAACAGGAAATATCACTAAAATTCTAAATATTCGAAAAATGCCTTTAAAATTGCAAAATAGGAGGTATTTAATTGAAAGAAGAAAAAATTTCTGTTAAAGAATTAAAATTTTTAACTATTGATAGGTTATTTTGCTATCAAAAAATATTATTAAAGCAGTTAAGATATTATCTAGAAAATCCATTGTATGATAAGAATGATATTTTTAATACTTTGGAAATCATAGATACAGTTAATTTAGTGATAATCAATAAAATGAAAAAAACGAAAAAAAATGAAAAATGAGAAAATCAAAATTACTAAATTACTGCTTTATAACAAACATGTTAATAATTATTCAAAATTAATGATAATATTATCAAATCTATATTATTTTCAAGATTATTATATTCCAAATAGAAAATTAATGAATATGTTACATATTAGAAAACATAGACTAATTGGTTTATTGCATCAAATGGTAGAAGATAAAATTATTGTAATTTTCTATAAAGGACGTAAGAGATATTTTAATTTTGCAAAATATGATATAGATCCTATAAGAGAAACAAAAAATGTAAAAGAAGAAGATTATAATTGGTTAGAAGATGATGAAGAGTATGAATACGAAGAACCAATTATTATAAGGAGTGATAAATAATGAATAATAAAAATATTACATTAGAAGATTTAGGATATAAATTATTTTCACAAGATGATGAGATGATAATTTATAAACATAAAACGGATTATGTAGATTATAGTATCTTCTTTAGACTAGGTAAAAATCCTACTTATGATATTTGTTTTTTTGCTTGGTGGGACAATAAAAGCGATGGTTGGCTTCCTATGGAAAAAAGAGAAGAAAATTTAAAACATTGTGCTAGATATGGAGAATGGAGAAAAACGGATTGTCTTATATCGATAGAATTACACCAAGCAATATATAACAAATGCAAAGAAATTGGGTGGTTAAATGACTAAAGAAAATTTAAAGAAAATAGATAAATTATATAATAATTATCATAAAATAAGTGTTGCACTAGATGATAATGAAAATATAGATAATATATTATTTGGTGATTACTATTATACAACCTTAGATTGTGATGATTCTATTCTTTTATGTAATTTTGAAACTCAACAACAGGTAGTTATAAATAAAAAAGAAATGCTAATAAAATTTTTAGAAATGTCAAAAGAGGAACAAGATAAGTTCTTTGATGAACATAGTATTTATTAAATAAGGAGGTGTTTATATGAATAGAGAAATAGAAGAACTATTTTTAAAAATAAAACACATATATAATATGCTTAATAAATATAAAGAAAATCATATTATTTGTTTTGATAAAGATTTATGGGGATTATATCAACGCATGAATAAAGAATTATTAGAAATATTAGAAAAAAGGGAGATGATCAAGAATGAGTAACATTACAATTGAATCAGTATTTTTTGTAGGTGTATTTTTTCTAATATTTGCTCTATCAGAATGTTTATTAAATATAGCACAATGTTTTTTAGAAAAAAGTTATGAATATAGAAATCGTAGAAAATATTATGAAAATTTATTAAAAGAGTTGAAAAGAAGATAGAAAATATCTTCTTTTTATGTTATATTTAATAAAGAAAATGAGGTGTTTATATGAATGAGGAAAGACACGATATAAATGTAGAGAGTAAACAAAAATCTCCGTTTATGGATTCTTTTAAAAGTTCATTAGGAAATGCATTAGGTAGTTGTATGAGTTCTATTATAATATTTATTTTAATAATAATAGTATTTGCAATTGTTATTGCAATTGGTAATTAAAACAACAAATATTGTTTTTTTTATTGCGTTTTTTGGTGGTACCACATTTGGTACCAAAAAACGCGAAATTGATACCATATTTGGTACCTTTTTTAGTTCCCATTTTGGTACTAATGTAGTTCCCATTTTGGTACCCTATATATATAAATATATATAAATATTCATTTAAATAATTTTTTTATTTATTATATAAAAAAAACTATCAAAAAATTTGACATTTTTCGATAATAGAATTTAAAATCAAAATGAAAACTTATGAAAGGAGAATAAAATATATGGAAAAGAAAGAATGTAAAATATTAGGTTTTCAAGAATGTACAGTAAAAGATACAGGAGAAATGATGTTACGTATTTGTATGTCAATTAAATCAAATCGTGATAATTATTATGGAGATGAATCAACTTTTATTTTTTTACCACTAAATGAAAAATTAAAAGAGGATTTAAAAAAAGCAGTAGATAATAAAAATATTAATACTTATTACACCACAACTGATAATATCATTAGTGGAAAAACAAAAGTTAATAATATTTTTATAGAGAATTAAAAAAATGATTAAAAAATTTGACATTTTAAAAATATGTCTATTATAATGTGAATAAACTTAAAAAGTATTTGTCAAATCCAAAAATATGAACAATCATTTTAAACTATTTAAAAAAATTATATCTACTTCTTAAAAAATTTATATTACTTCTATACTTTTACTTTTTAAGTTTCAATGGAATATTAGTGTGCACATTACTAATATTCCTTTTTTTGTACAGAAAGGAGAAAATATGGAATCTATGGAAGCATTATGGACTGGTATTACTGATGTAGTTACTAATATTGTTACTTTAATGGGTACAATGTCTGCTGCATTATTGAAAAATGAATTATTCCAAATTACACTTGGTGTAGTTGTATTCGGTATCGGTATGGGTATTGTATTTACATTAGTTAGAAAAATCCGTAAAAGAGGACGTTAATCGTCCTTTTTTTATCATATGAAAAAAATTTTTTGTCAAAAAATTTGACTTTTTTTAATAGTAGAATTTAAAATCAAAGATGAAAATTAAAAATGAAAGAAGATGAATAATATGAGTACATTTTTAAATGATTTTAAATTATTTTTTAATATGATATTCGAACTTATGGGAACATTTTATAATTGGTTAATATCAACTGTTGTTGGCGAAATTATCTTATTTACAATTTTAATTGCAATTTTCATTGGGATTATATATGCAATTATAAATATGAAGAATTAATATGTCATATCAAGAATTTTTAAATACAATTAAAAGTGTTCCAATTCATCTATTAAATATTGTGAAAATAATATATGAAAATCTAATAAATAATAATCTTTTTAAAACAATATTATTTTCACTTCTTATCTATTTAGTAATAAATTTAGTTTTTTTACTAATTAATATTTTAAAAAACATATTCAATAATAAAAAATCGAATGAAAACAAAAAGGTGGAATAATTATGAATAATATTTTTAGAGTAAAAGCAAAATTGCATAGATTAATCAATTCGTTATTTTATATTATATTTTTTATCATTGGTTTTTTGATCGGAAAAGGATTTTTAAAATAAGAGGTGAAATATGAAAAAATTTTTATTTAGTTTGCTTATTGGAATATCGATATTTGTTTTTCCTAATTTTTTAATTCAAGCAAAAGCAAAAAGTTTAACTTTGGAGTATGATCCTACTAATTCATACAATTTGCGTAATATGACTGATGAGGAAATTATAAATGCGGAAATTCCAAATTATGAACAATATTTTAAAATAAGAGATTATGCAAAAAATTATTTGAAAACGAATAGTAGATATACTGATTATTGTATTCTTTCGGACGGTGGTAGTAGATATGTTGCGTATATGTATACATTGGATGATTTAATGTTTGATTATTTACCAATCAATGTATATGAAAATACTTTCTATGATTATTATATAGTATTTTTTTCACTTGTATATCGACAAAGCAAAGTTTCTTATTATACTTCTTTTGTTATTGATAGTTCTACTGGTAATGTTACATCTACTACTTATTCTAATGACTGGGATACTTATAACATTGGCGACAGTACAACTCAAAGAGTAGGTAGTTATAAGACTCGAATAATGAATTATGATAGTTTAGATTTTAAAATGTATGTTGATACAAGTCTACCTATAAAATTAAATACAGATGTCAAAATAAAATCATTAAAGTATGATTATGTATATCAATTAGAATTATCGTTTCATGATGTTTCTACTGATCGTACTATTTCTTATGAGAATGAGCAACAAATTTTTGATGAAAACGGAAAATTAACAATGCCTTATACTTTAGAATTAAAAGAAGAATATAGGTATGAAAATTATGGAGAAAATTTATCAAAAATTGAAGTTATTTTTTATGAAGAGGCAATGACTACACCAGGTCAAGCACATTTTAAATTCAATTGGGATAATGGTGTAGGAGGTTTTATTTCCGAAACTGAAAATTATCCTATGTTAACTGGATATAAATTATATGGAACTAATGTTGATAGTGATTACGATAATTATTGGGAAGAATTACAAGAAGATGAATATGAATATTTTTCCGATATAAATATTGAAAATATAAATGATGTTGATTATGAATATACAATAACGTTAAATACACCGCCTAACATGTGTGTTCATACAATGTATAAAATAGAATTTTATTTTGAAAATACATTAACTTATAAAATAAAAGTATATGACGATTTAGATAGTACAGGATCATTTTTTAAAAAATTATCTTGGTGGAATGCATATTTAGATTTTTTAAGAGATTATCAATATTTTGAAATTCACGGTTCTGATAATTATGCTTTAATTAGTTCAAATAAAACAGATAATGACGGAAGAATATATTTTACTAAAAATGATTCAACTAATTTAGAATTATATAATTATAATTTTTCTACAAAACAACTTGGTTTACAATATATCACAAAAATATATGAAAATAATACTATTTATAGTTATGCTGATTTTCATTTTAGTTATAATGATTCGGAAATTTTACTTTTAAAAACTAAAGTAGATGCGGATCTATCTAATTGGGTTAGTTTTTGGGTTCCAAAAGGTTATTATGTTTCTATTGTATCCATAAATGAAGATTATGAATGGACAGATCCTAGTGGACAACATCATACTGGAAGTAAAGAAGAAATAGATCAAAATTTTAGTTATGAAGATATATTTTCTTATTTTAATAAAATAAATACTGAAGATACGACAGAAATTAAACAACTTCTTAATGAAATTTGGAATTATTTTAAAAACAGTAAAATAAGTACGTATTTTTTAATTCTAATTACGGGAACAATTATTGCGTTAATTGTTACTGGTGTAAATAGATAATAGAAAGGAGCAATATTATGGATTTTAGTAATGTAGTATCAAAAATTATAGATGGTGTAAAAGAAATAATTAATTTACTATTTAAATTACCAGATTTTATTGGAAATGTATTAAATACACTTCCAAATGATTTTGTTATTATTATTTCAATAGGTGTTACGATTTTAGTAATATTGCTTATTTATAGGTTTATTAAATAATGAGTATTATTCCAATTTTAATAGAATTTATAGAAAAAATTTTGTCATTTAAAATTCTTGGAATAAAAATATATACGTACTTAATTTTTTTAACATCTATATTAATAATTTTTCACATAATAGTAAGGATTTCGAATAATAGAGGTGCATAAAATGTTAAAAATAATTTTAGGAATTTCAATTACATTAAATGTAATATCTTCATTAATATTTTTTCTAATATATAAATATTCATTTAAAGGATTTAAAAAGAATTTAGAAAAACAAATTTTAAATAATTTTATAGATGATTCAATAGATTTAGACATGATAGGAAGTGATCAAAATGATATTTCATAATATAGCAAATGTCATTAATAATTTTATAGTAGGATTATATGATAAAGGATTTCATTTTTATCAAATATTGATTGGTATGTTTGTATTTGATTTTATAATATATCAAATATGTAAAATGTTAAAAGAAATGAGAGTGAATGTTAGATGATAGAATTAGCACAAACATTATTACCTAATTTACCAAAAAGTCTAGAATGGGTATACGGAGTTTTCTATATAGTAGAAACGATCGCATTTTTTATATTATTAGTAAGCCCATTCTGTATGATTTTTTCTGCAGCAAGACACAGAAGAAGATATTGATTTTCTTTGTTACTAAATTATCTTCATTTTTAGTAATTATATTGTCAAGGGCAAAGCCATTTTTCAAATGGTACTACGTACCCTTGTACAAAAATTTAAAAATGTTATTGTGTCGATAACAAAGAAAGGAATGATAAAAAATATGGCAGTTAGAGTATTAAGTGCCCCACCAGGTCATGGGAAAACATTAAATATGACTAGAATTGCGATCAAACTTTTTAAAAAAGAAAATCCATTCTTTCATAGAATAAAAAACTCATATGTTTTTAATAACAATATCTATTCAAATTATCCAATATTAGTATGGTATCAAAAGAAACCTTTTTCATATTATGACGGAGCTGGGATTTTGAAAGAAGCATTTCCGATTAAAAAAGTATATGATGAAGAATTAGATTGCAAATATTATACAGCATGTCCTAAAGAAGAGGCAGAAAGATATGGTTGCTTTTCTAATAAAATAAGATTCACTGATATGCGATTAAAATATCGGTTTTCTAAAAATGCAAGTTTTTTTATAGATGAATTACAATATATTTATGATTCTATGGAATATAAAGATTTTCCAGATTGTATCGCACATTTTTTTCAAGTTCATAGACATCTTTCATATAACATGATCTATACCAATTCTCAATCATTATCTAGAGTTATCAAAAGAGTATTATGTGTTTCGGAAGAATTTTGGAATGTAATAGAATTAAAACAATATTTATTATTACCGTTCTTATCAAAAGTTACTTTCAAAATTACTACTGATATTGTATCCTCTAAAAATAATGAAAATGATCTACAAGAAGATCCAAACGCAGAATATGATACAGTAAGATTTTTTAATCGTAGAGTTTATAACGGATATATTACAAAATATTTAGGTGCTTTAAATGATGAATTACCTATTTATAATTATGGTACATTTGAAAGTCTTAAGATGAGAAAATCAGATGTTATAAAAGGTTTTATGATTACGAATCAAGAAAAAGAAGAATTAAAAGAAATGCTTTTTTAAAAAAAAGTATTTTTTTTTACAAAAATATGTGATATTTTAGATTATAAGAAAGGAGGATTTGACAATTATAGATTTTTTTGTATAATAAACCCCGATTTTTTCATTTTTCATTTTTAAAGGGGGAATTATAATTATATGAAAAAAATCACGTTCGAAGAGGCAATAGAAGAATATTTAAATTATCTTAAATTAAAGGATAAAGAACAATCAATTATGAAAATCAAAAATAGAATTAATTTACATATTCTACCTTATCTAAAAGAACAAAATATTTTTGAATTTACAAAAAAAGACTATATTGATTGGCAAATAGAAATAAGTAAACATAATTATAAATATAGTTATAAGAAAACTATACATTATTGTTTTGTATCATTTTTAAATTTCTGTATTAAATTTTTAGATTTAGATAGAAATGTTGCTAGTATAGTAGGAAATTTTAAAAATAATGATATTATTCAAAAAGGAAACATACTTGAATTAGAAGAATTTAATAAATTTATATCAACTGTAGATAATATTATTTTTAAAAATTTATTTTGTTTTTTATATTTTACTGGTGCTAGAATTGGAGAGGCATTGGCCTTAAATTGGAATGATATTAATTTTTACAATAATACGATTTATATAAATAAAACAATTACAAAAGAATTGTACAATGGAAATAAAATTATATCTAATCCTAAAACTAAATCTTCAACAAGATATATTATGTTAGATGATCATATGATTAAAGATTTATACAATTTAAAAATTTATTATGAAAAAAATGATACTAACTTTAATAATAATTATTATATCTTTGGTGGAATCAAAACATTAAGTATTACTACAATTACTAGATATAAAAATAAATATTGTGATTTGTCTAAAGTAAAAAGAATAAAATTACATGAATTTAGACATTCTCATGCTTGTTTATTATACATGAATGATGTTCCTATTAGCGAAATATCAAATAGATTAGGACATTCTAATATATCTATAACAATTGATACCTATTTAAGAAATTTACCAAATAAAGAAAAAAGAGTTATTTCAACTCTCAATCATTTAAGATTAAATTAGTATTTGAATTGGCGTTCGTCACTAATTTAATCAAGTTTATTTTAAAACACCCTTTATTTTTGATTTTTAGGGGGTATTTTAAACAAAATGGTCGGGAAAACAGGATTTGAACCTGCAACCCCTTGGTCCCAAACCAAGTGCTCTACCAAGTTGAGCCATTTCCCGAAATATGGTGCGCTCGAAGGGATTCGAACCCCTGACCTTTTGGTTCGTAGCCAAACACTCTATCCAGCTGAGCTACGAGCGCAGGCACATATATGATACTATAGAGAAAGGAAAATTTGTCCTTTCTACTAAATACAATTATTATGTTACCATATTTCCTGAACTTTCGCAACCCTTAATTTAAATTTTTTTATTTTCCATATAATTATATGCTCTTTACTAAACATCATACCTGTTTTCATCTATTATAATTATTATATTCTAAACATTTTACACAGCCATCTATTCGATCTTCAGTTTCCAATTCACTAAAATACCAATTGCCACCAGATATAAATTGAGTGCGATTATCAGCTTTTTGATCACTTGCGCGAAATGATAAAAATGAGTGAACTGGTTGCTCTGTATAAAGAAGATCAATAATTGCTTGATATCCATTGCCATTCGTGACACCTAAAAATTCAAGATACTTTTCATCTGCATAAGTACTAAATTGACCAGGAGTTATCACTTGATAATATAAATTTGAACCTGTGCCGTCACCCATACATTGTTCTACAGTATCATTCCATTTTTTACTTAATGTACGGTTGTATATAGTACTAATAACCGCATAAGCATCTTCATAACATGTTCCTGCTCCTTTGGACTCGGCCAAAACAACTGCGACAATCACTTCAAATTGTTCAAGTGTTAAATCATAGTGTTCTAAAATATAATTTACTTTTTCCTCCATACTTACTTCTTTTTCCGCGATATTACTATCATCTTGCACAACAGTTGTTTCATTCATAATAGAATTTACTGTAGATTTTGATGAAGTTGGATACGTTTTATCAGCGGTAGTTGTTACTATATTATTTTTGTCATTTAAATATTCACATTCTTTATGCAATTTAAATGGTCCTGTTAACACTAGTATAGTGGCTGATAAATAACAAGTTATTTTTAATTTTAAAGTTTTTACATCAATTACTGCATCCAAAACATTTTTACTCATAAAATCTCCTCACATTCTACTATTCAATATAATTCCTCCATTACTACTTTTTAGCTATTTACAAAATAAAATTTAGTATTTTTTACTAAATCATAAAATGTACAAGCTTGTACGATTGCCAATAAAGATAGTTATTGGCACACATAAAAACTAGATTACTCCAGTTTCTAATTTTTTAAATGGTGGCTCCGAGTGGAATCGAACCACCGACGCAGGGATTTTCAGTCCCTTGCTCTACCGACTGAGCTACAGAGCCAACAATAAATGGCGGTTCCGACGAGAATCGAACTCGCGATCTTCTGCGTGACAGGCAGACGTGATAACCGCTACACCACGGAACCATTTGGTTGCGGAGGATGGATTTGAACCAACGACCTTCGGGTTATGAGCCCGACGAGCTACCAAGCTGCTCCACTCCGCGATATCAATTATTAAATGGCGGAGAAAGAGGGATTCGAACCCCCGCGCCGTCGCCGACCTCCCGGTTTTCAAGACCGGTCCCTTCAACCAGACTTGGGTATTTCTCCATCCAATATGTATCGTATTTGTCCCTCGATACGTATTTGATTATAACAAAATATTTTTATGAATGCAATACATTTTATTCAATTTATTAAAAAAGATGCCTTAGTTGACACAACTAATATATAATCTATAAAAAATTTTATACAACATAAAACTCCACACTTGTGGAGCTCTTATCAACATGGTGCCTAAGGCCGGACTTGAACCGGCACGGGATTTGACTCCCGCAGGATTTTAAGTCCTGTGCGTCTACCAATTTCGCCACTCAGGCACAGTGGTGTCCCGTACAGAATTCGAATCTGTGACCCTTTGATTAAAAGTCAAATGCTCTACCTGCTGAGCTAACGGGACATATGAATTAAAAAATGGCTGCCTCGGCTAGATTCGAACTAGCGCAATGCCACAGTCAAAGTGTGGTGCCTTACCGCTTGGCTACGAGGCAATGTAACCAAATAAGTGGTGGAGGGAGATGGATTTGAACCATCGAACCCGAAGGAACAGATTTACAGTCTGCCGCGTTTGACCACTTCGCTACCCCTCCATAACTGGTGCCGAAAACAGGAATCGAACCCGTAACCTACTGATTACAAGTCAGTTGCGCTACCAATTGCGCCATTTCGGCAAAAAAATAAATGGTGGGCGATGTAGGACTCGAACCTACGACCCCCTGCTTGTAGGGCAGGTGCTCTAACCAACTGAGCTAATCGCCCATGTACTGGACGTATTTAACTATACCATCTCTCTATTTATTTGTCAATAGAATTTGTTTCTTTTTTGGCATTTTTTAAGTTTTCGTCAATCCATTTTGGAAGCTTATAAGCAAGTGTTCTAAAACCAGATTTTGTTTCTACAATTTGCTTTCTTCTTCTATGAGGTTGATTGCGATAAGCAATATTTTTAATACTTAATTTCATTTGGTGTGTTGCTTCATTAATATCTAATATTTCTGCATGAATCGTTTCCCCTACTGTTGCATAATTTGATGGGTGTCTCACAAATTTGCTTGATACTTCAGATATATGTATAAGGCCACTGTAATATTCATCGATCTGAATAAAAATTCCATATGGTTCAATTCCACTAACAGTACCTTGTATAATTTTTCCTTTTTCATATTTTGCCATAAGGGACACCTCAATTAGTATTATATCATACAAATAGAAATAATCAAAAAATGTTTACGTAAACCTATTATTTTTGTATAATAAATATGGTGATTATATGAAAAATGCAGAAGAAAAAATTAAAGAAGTCATTGATACCCTAAGACCTTTTTTAATCAATGATGGTGGAAATATTGAATTTATTAAATATGAAGATAATATTGTATATATTCACATGTTAGGTGCATGTTCTGACTGTGAAATGATTGATCTTACATTAAAAGATGGAATTGAAATGGCCATCAAAGAAGAGGTACCAGAAGTCAAAGAAGTTATTAATGTTAAAAATATGGAAGCATAACCTTCTATATTTTTTTTATCCATTCTATATCTGGAAGTGCAACAAAATGTCCGATATAAAAATATATTTGTTTCAATAATTGTTCATAACGACTGGCAAGACGAATGACAGGTAATAATAGTTTTTCATCCTTATTATTTTTCATAATATCTTCATATAAATCAAAATAAAAGGATGGATAGAACATGCGAATTAAAAACATTAAATATTCATAACTTGTAAGAGTATTATTTGTTAAATAAAATTCAATATCCTTCCATATATCTTCATTACTGACAAAGGATTCTTTAAAATATTCACAAACATCTCGAATCTTGACATCTATAATAAAAGAAAGTGGATTGTATAAATCAAAAACAGTTTGATTACGTTTCATCCTTTTATGAGATATTACTAAATTTTTATAATCTAATTTCGTTTGATTTAATAAACTAATTCCAGTCTCCGCCAGTCCAACAAAATAACTAAAACTTTCTCGAATAATTGGATGTGCTTTTCCAAATTGATTGACCTGATATTCAAAATAATCAATTTTTTCACTCCACAATTTTTCCCAATTATCATGACGTAATTCCTCTAAATATTGAATATTACTCGTCATATTGGAAAACATAATTAAATGTTCCATCGTTATTTTTTCATCTAAAGCATAATTGCTTCTCAATAAAATATAGGGTATTTGATTGATATATGTAATCATCTCTTGATTAATATTCAGCATAATTTGATGACAATAGATACCTTGTTCTAATAAACGAATACTAAAGCGATATATAATATTTATATAATTGGTATCTCCATCATATGGATACAAAGCATAATATTGGTTTTGGATGGCGAATTTATATACACCATCTACTTGATGAATATCTTGAACCATTAGATGATAATAATATTGTAGTGCATTTTTCATATATTCACCTCTATTCCAATTTATGTAAGCATATTAAAAAAAAGACTATTCGTCTTTATTCAGTAATTCTAAAATTGCTTGGTATTTTTTTTCATATTGCACTAGTTTTTGTTTTAAAAACTCATTTTCTTGTTTTAATTGTCGATATTTTTCTATTGTAATGGTGGTATCCAAAATTTTTTTGGCAGTTGGACTATGATACATTTCTTTCATATGAATCTTTTTCTTTTCCATTTTAGGTTTTGGAATTTCTGCCAATGGTGGAATATCATAGTTTGTGAATACTTCATAAATAGGATTTATATGATTTTCCAAACGATATTGTGCTTTTAATTGATCCAATTGAATGCATTTAGAATGGTTAATATTGGTATCTACTACATTATCTTCTAAATTCTGAGTAACCGTGTCATCCAAACCATCTTCTATACCATTGCTCAAGCTGTCTACTAACTCTGCAAGAATTTTAAAACGTCTTACTTCTACTATGCGCATTCCTTGAATAGCATTTACATCTAAATCTTTAAAAGACGATTCTTCATGGTTTTGAATCTCTGTTAGCATGGTTTGAATAATGGTACGCATATTCCCCCATTCCCAATCATTAAATGCGTATTTAGAAACAAAAACACCTAATTCTTCTATTACTTTTACAGCATATAATGTGATAAATTTATTTTCATCTATTTCATGGAAAGTATATATGAGACATCCACCGGATTGATATTGAAAATAACGTACTAAATCTGGTGAAATTTCGTTGTTTTCTGCATCACGTAAAAAAATTTTCTTCACACTATCCTCTCCCTTTTTCTTATTTATTAAATTCTATATATCAATAGGTGCCATCCATGAAAAAACATCTATGTTTCGCATCATTCCATATAGTATTACAATCGCAAGAATTCCATATAATACTTGTTTAGGAAGATGTTTTGTTATTTTATCTTTCCAATCAAATCCCCAACAAAGTAATTGATATTGTAAATAGCATAATAACCATGGCAATAGTATTAACCCTAACAAATTCAATTGGAATGCACGATGCCATTGCCAATTCAGTAATGCGTATAAAGCACGTCCCATACCACATCCTGGACAATAATATCCTGTTAATTCATGAAAAAAACACGGTATTTGAATTCCACAATGATATAGAACATAGAAAAGTATTCCTAATATAGGAAATAAAATGAAACTAATCCACTTTTTCATTGTGCATTTGCGATATCATTTAACTCTGATTGCATTAAACAATAATTGACAATTTCTAAACCAAATATACTAAAACTCAATATACTAAGTATTAAATACAAAATAGAATTATCAGTTGCTCTCAAACCAACATTTTCTTTGGCACTACATAATAATTTTCCCATTTTATAATTCCAATAAATGCCATAGATGCCACAAGTAATAATAGTTAGTAGAAGAGCTATTGCACCCGACATACTGCTATCTTCAGATGCGCTACTAGCATCATCCGTTAATGTAATAAACCATACAATTGTATATAATCCTAATGTAAATATGGATAATAAGATATTCGTTGTTATTTTTCTTTCCCTAATCATACGATTCATTCCTTATCAAAATATTCAATTTGCATATTCGCTTTAATTGTTTTCATTGTTTCTTTGGCTTTTTCCTGTGCTTTTTTTGTACCATCTTGTAATACTTTATCGACTACTTCAGGATGGTTTATATAATATGTTCGTTTTTCTTGAATTGGTTTTAGAAATTTAAGCATACTAGCAATTAATTCTTTTTTACATGCTACACATCCACGGGTACCATTTTTACATTCTTTACAAACAGTTTCTAAGTTATCGGAATTGACTAATTTATGATAGTAATATACCATACAAATTTCTGGATTCGCAGGATCATCTTTTCTAATTTTGCTTGGATCGGTAACAGCTCCCATAATTTTACTTGCAACTGTACTTTCATCGTCTGATAAAAATATAGCATTTCCGAGACTTTTCCCCATTTTTTCGTTACCATCCAATCCTTTAATTCTGGTATTTTCACTTAAAATAGGTTCTGGTTCTATCAATGTTTCTCCATATATATGATTAAATTTACGAACAATTTCACGACATTGCTCTAAAAGAGGTAATTGGTCTTCGCCGACAGGAACATATGCTCCCGTAAATGCAGTGATATCGGCTGCTTGACTGACTGGATAGCCTAAAAAACCATATGTAATTCCTTCCCCATTTTCACCAAATAACTCTTTTTTCTGACGCATTTCTGTTTTTACAGTAGGATTGCGATACAATCTTGCTATCGTTACTAAATTAGAATAAAATACTGTTAATTCTGCAATTTCTGGAATCATAGATTGTATAAAAATATTAGTTTTATTTGGATCAATTCCGCATGATAAAATGTCAATTGTTAATTCTCTTACATTTTTACGCACTTTCTCTGGTTGTTCAAAGTTATCGGTCAATGCTTGGACATCTGCTATCTCTAAATAAAATGGTTCCCTACGTTCTTGTAATTGTTTCCATGTTTTGGCAGCACCAAAATAATGCCCTAAATGCATATTACCGGTAGGACGTATTCCTGTTAGAATAGATTTTTCTTTCATGTTGTCACCTACAATCTATTGTATTTAGTATATCATATTATTTTTATTTTGAAAATAGATGAAAAACAATTGAAAACTAGATATTTTATCTAGTTTTCTATATGTTTGCTTGAAAATTTATATATTTCTTTTTTTCTTCCATCATGTAACTTGTAATGTTTGTTTCAATTTCATTTAAAGCATCTTTTTGAATATTGGACAATGGAACTATTTCTTTTACGGTATCAATATAAACTTTGCCCCATAAAAATCCCATATTTACTTTTAAATCATTAAATAAATCTGGTGTAATAGATGTAAAAAAATATCCAAATGCTACTCTTTTATGTGCTAATAACAATCTACGATTGGTCAACACACAGACATAGCTTGTAATGATATCAATTGGATTATTATTTTTCTGAGCAGTAAAAACATATAAGACTTGTTCATCTGGATTCAAATGTTTCTGCGCTACTTTAGCATGTGCTTTGATTCTCCATGCAATGGTAAAAGGATATCTTTTTTTAAAAGCTACAGCTTGTTCATAAATATTATTTTCCATATTAACTCCTTTAAGATACAATATATCCGTTTGTTTTTAAAAATTCCTCATATGTTTCTTTTGTAGTTTGATTTGTTTCTGCTAATATAGTTCCATTCTCAACTACCATTAAAATTGGATAAGTTACCTGATCTACATGACCAATCATTTCTAATAGTTCCGTATAACCTTCTGTCTCTCCCGATTCTGCGATATCCATATATGAGATAGTAAAACCATATTGACTAATTAAGCTTTTTAATGTATTTCTAGCAGTTAAACTTGTTTCTCCGGTTTCACCAATCATAATCAAATGTTTTTCACCATTATTCCACATATTTTTAAAAGTATCGTAATCAATATATTGAAATGCGAGTGTAGCATCGGATGAAATCACTCCATTTGATTGGAAAAAATCAAATATAATATTTTCATCTGCATATCCACCATGTTCATCAATTACTTTTCCATTTTGTGTAATAATTAAATCTGGTGTACCAAATGTTTCAAAATCCACTCCAAAATGTTTTATTATTTTTTTCAACTGATTTTTATTATAATTATCTGTATTAATTTCATAATATGTTAAATCATATTCTTCTTTCAAAGTATCAGTAACTGGTTTTAATAAATTACAATAGTAACAAGTTGGTCTGGCTAAATAAAATATTTGCACTTCTTCCGATTTCATCGTTTTATCAATATCTTTTAATAATTGTTTTGTTGTAATTGCATTTACTATATAAATAATTACAATTACAATTGCTAGTAAAATAGCTAGTCCCAACAAAACCAATAATTTCTTCTTTTCATTCATAGTAATTTTCCTTTCATATAACAATTTTATTGCAATTATTGTATCATATATTTACAATTTCATCAATTGATTGATAATATCATTTATTGCTTATATGAATAATTAGTAAAAATGTCTCTTTTTTTATTAAGTAATAATTAGTGAAAATGTCCTTAATAAAAATATGAATTTTAGTAAAAAATTTTTGAAAATGTCCCTAGTAATAATTATTGACTCCTTAATAAAAATAAATATAATAATGGATGTTACTTGAGGGGATAAGGCAACACTGAGGAGTGACCTGAGCACTTAAGTAATGCTAAGCAAAAAAGATATATTTCTTTTTTTGAAAGCCCTAAGCGATAAACCTTAGGGTATGAGGTTAAAGCCTCAATATTAATGATTGAGCATCATATTTTTCCTCCAAGGGTGATTTTTAGGCGGAATATATTTATGATGTTCTTTTTTATTTTGTTTAATATCAGATTCTTTTTTCATAATTGAATCACGATTTTCAAGTTTTAATAATTGATAGTAATGATTTTCTATTTCACATAGTAAATCACCATCATAATTAATTATTAAAGTACATTTAGTACCTTTTGAAAAAGCGGTAACTTCACCAGTTTCTGGATTGATAGGAATATAATAATTATGGTTATAACTAATTGCAGATGCATTATCAATAATTTTGTCTTTTCTTTCAGAAATTATTATTTTAAGTTCTTCTTCTGTATATGTATTTGGTTTCATTACTGATGTTTTTTTATCAATAACGTATGAAAATTTTTTATTCATTTTTGGAATAAAGATTTCATTTAAATATTTGTTAGCATCATCGATATTATTAATATTTTCATGTCTTAATTCAGCAATTAGTCTATCTTTAAATGTTTTATTTTCTCTCTCAACATTTGCTTTAGCAGTTGCTATACTAGTTGTTTCTAATACAATATTTAATCTTTCACATACTTTACCAAACTGTGTTAAAAAGTTCTTTTTTTCTTTATTCTTAGCATTATTAGCAGAAAATGAACTTCGGTTATCTGCTTTTATTTTTGCAGGTATGCCATAATTAATTATTATATGAAATAATAAAACAAAATATCCCCTTGTTATTTCTTCATATTCAAACCATCCAAATAAAACTTTTTTAGTGGCTTTATCTACTACTAAATGTAAATAAGTTACTATTCCACCAAACCACTTTTTTTCACAAGCATCCATTTGTATTTCTTGTCCAAATACATATAAATTATTTGATCTTCTTATATGTGCTTTTTCAATTTCAATTATTCTTGATTTAAAAAGTTCTATTTTTTCTTCTTGAATATAATCTTTATTTGCTATTGCATTTTTCATCTTCTCATTATAATTTTTCACTGTCTTTTTATGAGCTAATGGAGAGATAATATCATCTTGTTTAAATCTTTTTAAAATAACATCATATGATATATTATATTTTCTTTCTATTTCCTCATAAAATTGTTCAAAATTATAATCATAATATTCTTTTAAATATAATTCTTCTAATTCTATTATTAATTTGTCATCTTTTTTATTAGGATTTGGTTTACCCCGATTTCCATGAACAAAACCTTTTTCACCTTCATTCAAATAAATCTTTTTTAATCTATCAATTTGTTTAAGTGATAGATTAAGTTCAAAACTTGCTTCCTTTCTGGTTAATTCATTTTTAATTACTTTTTCAATTGTTTCATATTTTTTTCGTTCTATAGCATTTAACAATTTAAAAACCTCCTAATCTTAAATGACTAGGAGATATTTTAATTGAAAATAGGGACATTTTCACTAATTATTCGTCTTTTTTTTTATTTTGTTGTTAGAGACATTTTCGCTAATTATTACTATTTGAAAATAGAGACATTTTCATAAATTTTTCACATGATTGATAATATCATTTATTGCTTATATAATTTTTTTGTTTGTTATTCTGTTTATGTTCCTGTATATATGTTGTTAGAAAATCTATAGATGAAAAATCCTGGTGATTTCTTATTTTTAAAAATTCTTGGTGTTCTTCTCCAAAAACTCCTACATCAAAATTATTTTGTGAAAATTGTTCTATATGATCTTCTAAAAATTTTATTTGAAAATCAAGTGGATTACTTGGTAAATACAATATGAACAATTGTTGTTCGTCTAAAATTTCTAATGCGGAATTTGCAAACGCGATATATCCACACGCCGCTAGTTTACAAAAGGTTTCATTCCATCCTTCTGATATATTAATATCTTCGACAACTGGTCTCATGTCTAGTAGCGATTGAAAATAAATATCATGATCCATTATTGTTTGGCATCTTTTGATACCATATTGTAATGCTTCTCCTTGAGCAATTTCTATATTTTCAACAATATAAAATACGTAATCTTTTAATATTTCCATTTTGATTGTCTGCCCCCTATTAATCATTATAGTACGAATTCTCTAATAATTCTAGATACTATAAATTTTTTCATTTACAAACGTTGTTTGCATCCATTTACTAATTTAATTATAACACAAATAGATTAAAGTCAAAAGTTAAGAAAAAAAAGAAAAACTTACATAAAAAGAGAAAAATGACTTTTCTCTTTTTAATATACTAGTTTTTTTATTGATATCTACTCTAAAGGGTGCAGTTCATAAAATGATTAGGACTTTAATTGATAAATAATTTTATCATAAGGAAAATTGGATCCCGGGCATTTGGTTCTAACTAATGGATTAACTTCATTATGACCAATTATGTGTTCTTTATCTATTGGAAAGTCATAATTGTATTTATCTTTTAAATATTTAATAATTTCTTTTATAACTTTAAGACTAGAATTTATTTGTTTATCAGTTAAGCTACCATCAAAACTTTCATATTCGATAGAAAAAGTAAAATAATTAGCATTATCTTTAACATTGCTTATTAAAGGAGATGAGGCGAATTTATAATAAACATCACTATTTTCATTAAGCGATGTTCCATTAGCATATGCACTATTATCTAGTGAGACAACCTGTTTAATATGGCCATCTTGTCTAATAACATAATGACTTGATACTTGAGATTTTTCATCATAAAAGTGATTAATAGCTGAAGCATAAGTATTATTGATATGACAAACAATTAGATGTGGAATATGACCGTTTCTTCCCTCATAGTAATTTGGGCTAAAACCTTTAGGATCAACAATTTTTTGATGAATTAAGTTATCTAATATAGCTTTGTAATTATCTTTATTAATCGTAATTTTAAAGAGACTTTGACAAAGCGTTTGCATTTTATCAAATAGTTCTTCATCATATAAATTTAAAATAATAAAATAATAATATATAGCTTTTAAAAGGTATTTATTATCATTTAAAGTAATTATTTTATTAATTATTTGAAGACGATAATTATTATCTAAATAATCAACATCATAAAGTATGTTATATAAGTATTTAGCATCGTTAATATTGATTAAAATGTACTCAATTATGTTAGCATAATTAGTTACTTTAAAAGATCGTAATAAAAAATGAATGTAGCGAAGGTTCCCTGTTTTTAATATTTTCATACTAATATCTTCAAGATGTTCATGGTCAATGAAATATAAATATAAAAACATTAATCGCGCATCATTCGACTGCATAATTTCTTGTTTTATATTAGCCAACTCATTTTTAGTCAAGTTTTTGTAATTTAGTATTTTATCTATCATTTAATCAATCCTTGTAAAAATTTTTAATTTTTTTTACCTCAAATATTCTACTCTTCAAAGCATTTTTGTAACTTATACATATTCCTACATATTTATCGTATTTTTGTTATTTCTTGAAAATACGTTCAATGGAACATCAGTATATATAGTATTATCCATATTATCGGTATTTCCAAAATGAGAAAAAATGAGGAAATTTTCAACATTCGTTTACCAACATAATTATATAATTTTTTTATTGTTCAATCAACTTATTCTCATTAACTTGTTTTTGTAACAATTCTAAATCTTTAAGACTTTTATTATCTTTTAATGCTTCCATTTGTCTTCTTGCTGAATTATTTAATCTAATAAGTCTTTCTCTTTGAGGGACTTTTTCTTCGATTAATTCTGCATTTGTATTTTGTAAATTATTTAATATTACTAAATGAAGCAGATCTGTATAATCTCTTATATTTCCATTTTCTGAAAGCTTTGGATTACTTTCTCTCCATTCTTTTGCAGTCATTCCAAATAATGCAACATTTAATACATCAGCTTCTTCTGCATATACAAATTGTTTTTGTTTTTCAGTTAAAGTTGGAACTATACATTTCTTAATTGCATCTGTATGGACCACATAATTAACTTTTGATAAAAGTCTAGTAGCATTCCATTCAATTTTATATTGATAAGCTTCATTCGTTTTTAATCTTTCGAATTCAGTTATTAAATATAATTTAAATTCTGGTGATAACCAACTGGCAAATTCAAAAGCAATATCTGGATGGGCAAAAGTGCCTTTACTATATTTTCCACTACTTGGAATAATACCAATAGCATTAAAATTTTTCTTCCATCTATTTGGAGTCATAGTAAATCTATTATATGGAACTTCATCAATTTTAATTCTGTGGGATTCCACGGAATTAAAATTTTCATTATTAATTTCTTCCCATAAGCTATAATAATCAAAAGAATTCTTATTAGACATCCAGTTTCTTATTACTCCAGATGGATCTTTGGGATTTGCATATTTTGCTAAATCGGTTAAAGAAATATAATTAACATTCCCAACTCGCATTATTCCAATTTTATTTTCTTTTACCATAATTTCGGTTGTTACTATATCTGGTTCCATTTTAATCCCCTTCATTAATTTAAGTTATTTATTAATACTTTATTTAATTTTGTTTCATTAGTTTTTATGACTGCTAACTGTAATAATTCTTGAAGATTATTTATTGGTTTATTATCATAATCTAATTCATAAAGCCAATCTAAATATTTAATTTTTTCAGCATTATCAGGTCTTCCATATACTACTTTTCCAGTATGTAACCAATATCCAAATTCTACATTAGTAGTAAATGCCGGCATATCTGGTAAATGTCTTGGAATCCAAAATACTATAGTAGTAGCTTCACTTAAAGCTATTCTTTCCCACATTGCTTGATCAACATAACTTTCCTTTGGCTTCCAACTAGAGTATTCAGGAACATATACTATGCCATCAAAGCCCATATTTTTTAAAATGTTGCATGCTTCTATTCTCCATGAAATTGTATCTTTACCTCTTGGTGTCGGCCCAGCCAAGAATATAGATTTTTCTCCTTTTATGACATCTTCATCCGAATAATTTATTCTCATTTGCACCTCTCTATTTTTAAATATTTTTCTCTATTTTCCAAAAAAACGAGAAAATTTTTAACACTATTTTAATATACTTTTTTTATAACTAAAAAATTAAACGATTCTTTTCTTCCATAAATTTCTCTAATTAAACTTTTATAGGAAAATGGAACGCCAATTTGATTATCACCTATTTTATTTGGATTAATCACATAAAAATTATTATTTTCATCTATATCACTAACTACTAGGTAATGTCCATTATGGGAAAAAGTACCTTCATAGTTTTCATAGTTATCTGCTGGCCCAACATGAATAATAGCCATATTGCCATTTCTAATATTATTAATAATCCTCTGTTTTTGTTCTTCAGGATTATTAAAATTAATTTTTATTATTTCATATTCAATTTTTATTTTATCTTCTTTAATAAGCCTATCTAAGCAATATATTAAGCCCTCGTGTTTTATACCTTTTGATTTTAAATAAGTATTATCAAAATTTCCATTTTTATCAACAATTATCTTTTTTACTATTTCAATAGGATCATACTTTATACCATAATTTGAAAGTATAATAGCTATAGAAGTTGGTCCACAACCCATATGTGGAATATCCCAATCTCCTAATTTATTCCTAAATTCATTTATAGTATAATCTAACTGCCTATATCTAATTCTATTTTGATTCATTTTCTATCTCCTAAATAAAATTATGGGAACATTGTTATCAATACTAAAAATTATATAATTTTACTTTTTAAAATTCATTATATAATTTTTCATTAAGATAATCTTTTAAATCATATTCTTCATTATTAATTCTTATTTTGTTACAACAAATGTTGTTTACTAGTAAACTATTTTTCAATATATCATATTCTATCTTTAATTCTGATTTTATTTCAAGACATTTATTATCAAGTTTCAAATTAGGAATATTAAAGATAGTTACTATTTCATTGCCTATATTAGGATGATCAACATGAAATAATTTTCCGCAATAAGCACATAAATGAGGATTATGCGGTTTATAAGCAAACTTGCCATCATCACTATGGATATTATTACAATAAGGACAAACTTCAACTTCTAAATTTATATTATTCAATTTTGATAGTAAAAGCCCTCCAAAATCTCGTTTTTCTAACATTGATCTACCAATATATAATATATTTATTTTTTGACCATTTACTTCTAAAATACTTTCCAAATTAGTTAACAAATTTGGATAAACAAATTTTATGGAGAATATATCTTCTTTATTTATTGCTAAACTTTTTTCATAATCTTTTTTATTACATATACATTCATCTAACTTTTTTCCATTTATACTTGCTTTTTTATGATGATTAATACAATAATAAACATCTTCATGACCCCATTTACCAACATAATTTATATTACATTCCATACTTTTCACCTTACTTAAAATGTTCCCATTGGGAAACCTTTTATTTTACGGGGTTTTTTGGCATTTTTGGGAACAAGTTGAATTTTTTGTGCACATTTTGAGCACATTTTTATAGTTTTGAAGTATTTTTATGATTTTTTCAAAACCCTATGCATCGCAAACCCTTATAAAACCTACTACTTTCCACAGCAGTTTTTATACTTTTTACCACTGCCACAAGGACAAGGTTCATTGCGACCAATCTTATTCACTTTTTTTGGCGTTGCCTTTTTGGTTTTTGTATTATCAGTAACTGCTTCTCCTTTTACAACCTGTTTTCTTTCAATATTTTGTCTAATTTCAGCTTTCATTAAGAACATCGTAATTTCTTTATCAATATTACTTAATAGATTTTCATATAATTCAAATCCTTCTGTTTTGTAGGCACGTAATGGATCTTCTTGAGCATATCCCCTTAAATGAATCCCTTCTCTTAAATGTGCCATTGTATTAATATGATTCATCCAGTGAGTATCAATTACACGTAATGAAATTGCTTTTTCAAATTCCTTTGTTACTTCTTCTGGAACATCTTTTAGTTTTTCATTATACTCATTTACCAACAATTCATATAAATAATTAATCACTTCATCAACTGATTTATTTTGTATATTGGACTCTGTAATCTTTGATTTCAATAAATGTTCATTTACAAATTCTAAAATTTCAGCATGATCTTTTTCCGTTAAATACCCTTCAGGAGCAATATGACTTTCTACAAGATCTACAATAAAATTTTGAAAAGTTTCTAATACACGTTCATGAATAGAATCTGCATCTAAAATTTCATTTCTTTTTTCATAAATATATTCACGTTGTTGATTAATAACATCATCATATTCCAGTAATGTCTTACGGATATCAAAATTGTTTCCTTCAACACGTTTTTGTGCAGATTCAATAGAACTAGATAACATCTTATTACGAATAGACATCTCATCACTAAATCCAACTCTTGCGAGTAATGCTTTCGCACGGTCCGTACCAAAACGAACCATTAAATCATCTTCAAATGAAACACAAAATTGTGAGAAACCTGGATCTCCTTGACGACCAGAACGACCTCTCAATTGATTATCAATTCTCCTAGACTCATGTCGTTCTGTGCCAATCACACATAATCCACCTAATTCTTTAACACCTTCACCTAATTTAATATCAGTTCCACGTCCTGCCATGTTCGTTGCGATTGTAACAGAACCTTTTTCACCAGCTTTGGCAATAATTTCTGCTTCTCTTGCATGATTTTTTGCATTCAATACTTCATGTGGTACGTGTTCTTTTTTCAACATAGAACTAATCAGTTCACTCGTTTCAACCGCAATCGTACCTACTAATACAGGTTGCCCTTTTTCGTGTCTTTCTTTAATTTCATTAATAATTGCTTTATATTTTCCCTTTTTGGTTGCGAAGATTAAATCACCATAATCTACTCTTGCAACTGGTTTATTAGTTGGAATTGAAATAACATACATGTTATAAATTTCACGAAATTCCTCTTCTTCTGTTTTGGCAGTTCCAGTCATACCTGCTAATTTTTGATACATTCTAAAGAAATTTTGAAACGTAATTGTTGCAAGTGTCCTAGTTTCTTGTTGAATTTCTACACCTTCTTTTGCTTCAATTGCTTGGTGTAATCCATCCGAATAATTTCTTCCTGCCATTAAACGTCCTGTAAATGGATCTACAATAATGATTTTTCCATCATTTATTACATAATCAAAATCTCTTTTCATTGCATAATTTGCTTTTAAAGCCTGATTAATATAGTGAACTAAAGTTGTATTATTAATATCATATAAATTGTCTACTTTAAAATATTTTTCACCTTCGTGAATTCCTTTTTCATCTAAAGTAACCGCTTTATTTTTTTCATCATAAATATATCCGTCATTTTCTTTTAGACGTTTTACAAATCGATCTGCATCAATATATAAATTAGCAGATTCCATATGTCCACCTGAAATAATTAATGGAGTTCTCGCTTCATCAATTAAAACAGAGTCCACTTCATCGACAATTGCAAAATTAAGCGGTCTTGCCACACGATCACTTGCTTTGACTACCATATTGTCTCTTAGATAATCAAAGCCAAGTTCATTGTTTGTTGAATACATAATATCACAAGCATATGCTTGTTGTTTTTCACTGTGCGTAAGTTCTCTTAAGTTAACACCAACAGTAAGTCCTAAAAAACGATAGATATTTCCCATCCATTCAGCATCACGAGTTGCTAAATATTCATTGACTGTAATGATATGTACGCCTTTGCCAGTTAAAGCATTCAAATATGCTGGCATTGTTGAAGTTAAAGTTTTTCCTTCACCAGTTTTCATCTCAGCAATATTTCCATCGTGAATAGCAAGCCCACCTAAAATTTGTACATAATATGGTTTTTCTCCAATGACACGATAAGCAGCTTCACGAGCAACTGCAAAAGCCTCTACTTTAATATCTTCTAAGGTTTCTCCTTGTGCTAATCTATTTTTGAATTCTTCAGTTTTTTCTTTTAATTCTTCATCACTCAATTTTTCAATAACGGGTTCTAATTCCATTATTTTGTCCGCAATTTTTTTAAATTTTTCTAATTCTTTATATTCATGATCAAATATTTTTTTTAATATACTCATCTGTTTCATCCTTTCTGTAACTTATATTATATTTTACCAAAAAAATGATATGATATAAAGTCTTTTTCACCATTTCTTTCATTTCTTCAAAGAAAAAAATCCAAATCATTGGATTTTAGTTTAGTATTTCTTTTTTACTATCTTTTTAATTAGTTTTAAGAAGTCGAGCTCCGAAGTAGCCGTACGTATCACCCGAATCATGATACAAGTTCCAATACCACAACCCACCAAGATTGGTAACGAACCATGCACCGCCGACAATAGCTATTCTATTGTCAGGATTATGCCAATAATTATCTGAAATATGTGTACTAGCACTTCCACCAATTTCTGTTGGAAAACTCACTAATGGATTTTTAGAATCATAACCTAATTTCTTTATATATCCATTAACATTTGCATTCACATAACCTAGTTTTTGATAACATCCATCATACTTGTCTGATTCATATTGATTAGGATTATAACATACATATGCCTGATGATCTTTAATATTGATTCCATCTACAAATTGCCATACATTTCCATAGATATCTTCCATTCCTCTGTATATCATAGAATGTTGTTCATCATTATTGAGTGTTCCTGATTTCATTCCTAATTCATCACAACCTCCACTTTTAATAACTGCAGTATTGCTTGTAGCTGTATATCCTTGTCCTAACTTGACTTGTGAATCATAATCTGCATATTCCACTAAATATAATAATTGAATAATAAAGTAATGATAATCTAATTGACTAAATTCATCCCCTAATGCTCTTGCATAGTCTCTAAATTCATTTATTTTTTTATTCGTTAATGGTTGTTTCCCACTTTTACTATGTACAGCATTGCTATCACCTGACATTGTATATCTTCCTATTGAAAATGCATCACTTCTTGTATATCCCTCTAAATTTTTATTACTTATTAAAATATATTCATATCCATCTTCTTGATATCTCTTATAATAGAATGTTGGTATATATGTTAGTACTTCTCCTTTACTTCCATCAAATTTGAATTTATCTTTTTCTTCATTATACCAACTGGTTACTTCTTTTTTCTCTACATCATATGTATATGTCTCTATATCACTCCATGGATATACACTATCAAAATCATTTTTTACATTTGTTGCATCTGGTCCTATTTGGGCATTTGCTGTTAAATCTATTCCATCATCTATTCTTTCCCATTCTGTTGATTCACTTTCTATATTTCTTTTTACTCCATATATTTTTGTTGTTTGATTAGCTTTTTCTGATGCTTTCATCTCACATTCTTTTCTTGTGACTATGGTTGGTTCTTCATCTAAAAATTTCTTTTCGATACAGTATTTTCCATATTTTGCTATAATACTCATATTTCCTAAACTATCATAGATGAGTTCTCCACTATCTGGTTTACTTCCTTTTATATCTAAAGTATCACCAGTTAAATCGATTTCAGTTTCTCTTGCTCCATCCATCATAGATTCTACTTGATATTGTTCTCCTGCTTCTAATAAGCCATTCACTGATTGAATTGCTGCTTTCTTTCTTGCATTTTCTATTACTCCCATAATCATTGGCGTTGCGATTAGTGCAATAATTGCTAATATTACGATTACAGCCAATAATTCTATCAATGTAAATCCTTTCTTCTTCATTCTTTTCACTCCTTCCAATCACAAAAAAAGAGGGTTACCCCCCCCCGTTTACAAATAGTAAATATCAAAAATGCTTACTATTTGAAACTATCTTATGATTTATTTGACATATTCATATTATCATAAAAGGGCTCTATTTTTCAAGCCCTTTTTCTTATTGCATTTCAATGATTCCAAAATTTCCGTCTTTTCTTCTATAAATTACTGCAATATTTTCTGTTTCAGAATCTTTGAAGATAAAGAAGTCATGTCCTACTAAGCTCATTTGTAGCATTGCTTCTTCTTCACTCATTGGTTTGGCATCAAATGTCTTTCTTTTTACAATTGTTCCTTCTTTTGGTTCTTCTTCTGTAATAGCAAAATCAACAAAAGCAGTCATCATTTCTTTATTATTCTTATGGTGCATTCTTGTTTTATTCTTACGAATTTGTCTTTCTAATTTATCTGTAACAAAATCAATTGCTGCATACAAATCTTTATCTCTTTCTTCAGCACGTAGCACGGCTTTTTTTAGAGGAATTGTAACTTCAATAATTTGATCAATTCCACTCATTCTGACTACTACATTCGCATTGATACTCTCTGGTTCTTCAAAATACTTATCAAGTTTCCCTAATTTTTCTTCAATATAAGACTTAATTGCATTGGTAACCTCTATTTTATTACCACGAATATTTAATGTCATACCATCATTCCTTTCTATTTATAGTATATCATATTCAGATGAAAAATAATAGAATTTTATCATCAAAAAAAAAACTACTTATACTAGAGTAGTTTTAATTTCGACAACATTTTTGGCTTGTAGTCCCTTATCCGTTCTTACAAGTTCAAATTCAACATATTGTCCTTCAACTAAAGTTTTGTATCCTTCTGATAATATAGAAGAATAGTGAACAAAGATATCTTCGCCTTCATTGTATTCAATGAACCCAAAGCCTTTTTCATTGTTAAACCATTTTACTTTACCACGCATACTCAAATCTCCCTTCTAGCATATTGTTGCTTACAATATAAATATACTGATTCTTAGATGCCAGTTCAACTTATTTCAACCCCAAAAACTCGACATTATTTTTATAAAAATCTAGTTCTTTATATGAAATGCACGTTCTTATGTTATCAAATATGAACGTCTCACACAATTCAAATTACAAATTTAGTAGGTATTTATGTATCAATTGTATTCAATAAAATATTTCATTCTATTTCTATTCCAATTAGAACAATCTCAAAACTTTTAATGCGTTTTTTCTAACTTATAGAACGAAAAATTTAATTTTTGATAATGAAAATAAAAAACGGTTTCCCCGTTTTTTATTGCTTAATGATTAATTTTTGAACATAATAAATACCATTAATTTCTCTTTGCTGCTCTAAATGTTGATTTTTTTGCACAATATCTTTGACGAGTGGTAATCCATATCCCTTTCCTTTTCCCTTAGTGGAAAAACCTGGACTATCCATATTTTCTATATCAACTAAACCAGAATAGGTATTTGAAAAAGTAAATATAATATCTTTATTGTGTAATTCAGTTTCAATAATGATATATTTTTTAGATGCATTCATAGCAGCTTCCATCGCATTATCCAAATAAACACCGATAATACGACTGACATCTTGCAAATACGTGTCACATACTTTCCATAATTTTTTGGAATTTAATTCTGGGCTAATATTTACCATAATATCTATGTTTCGATCTTGCATTTGTGATATTTTATAGTAGATTAACCCCTTTAAACCATCAGATAGTATATTGTTTAATTTAGCTAACCAATCATAATTGGTTTCACTTCTATTGATATTTAACATATTATCTATATACGCAATTGCTTTTTTATTTTTTTGATGAATCAAACCTCTTAAAATAATTAATTGATTTTTATATTCATGTTGTTCTTTACTCTTTTCAATAATCAATTTTTCATATCCTTGTAGATACATCAATAATCTATCATATTGTTGAATCAGCTTATTTCTACGATTATTTTCTTTTAAATATAGAATGACAAATACAACTATACATGTTATGAAAAGATTAATAATGAATAAAGGGGATAATGAATTCCATTGGATTAGATTTTCTTTTAACAAAATGAAAAGTGTAGAAACGCTTAAAATAGAAATTGCAGTCATCTGAAGCGCTTTATTATTTGTACACCATTTTAATAAAATGACAATACATTGTTGTATTTTTCGATTATGTATCAATAATATTACTAAAACAATACAAGCAAGATTGCTGATAATGATCTCTTGTAAATATTGCAATTCAACAAGATGGATATGTAATAGGATACTAATGATCATCTTACTAATAAATACAATAACCGAAAATAACAAGGCAGTAATCGTCGCTTGAGAAAAAGATATTTGATAAGATAAATACAAAATGAAAATAGAACAAACATTCATAACAATAGGACTTATTAACATACCCTTTTGAATGACATAGCAATTCAAAAGAGAAAATAGAACACTTAACAATATAGATTTGACTTGAAAAATACGATCATTATGATTTGTCAATTTTACAAATAAATAACAATACAATAAGTTATATATTGTTCCTATCAGTGTCCAACTAATCCACGCTGACAAATTCTTTCAATCCCTTCTTTTTATCTCTAGCTAGAAGATCAATCGATTCATCTTTTTCAAAATAAATGATGTTATTTTTCCAATCAATAGTTCTAATTTTTTCTGTATTTACCAAACAACTTCGATGTGTTAAATAAAATCTATCATCTAATTCTTCAATCATTTGATTCATGGTCTTATTGACTGCAAATTCGGTATAAGTTGTTCGAATAATACATTTTCGTTCAACAGTATCTTTTGTAACATATAGTATATCATCTAAATAAATACGGTGAGATATACCATTTGTCTCAAATATGAGAATTTTTTTATGATCTATATTACTAATTGCTTTTTTTAAAACAGCCGTAAGTCTTTTTTCACATTCATCATACTTAGAAATAAAATCTAAAAGCATAATCTGGGCTTTTAATGCTTCATATCCCAAATCAAAATGCGATGTCACCATAATTATAATACTATCCCAATCACTTTTTCGAATTTTTCTCGCAATATCAATTCCAGATATACTATTTTTAAGTTCTATATCTAATATATAAATTTTTGAAGTATATGATTGTTCCATAAATTCTTCAAATTTGTTATCATAACCAATAAATTCCTCTATTTCATATTCAATTGTATTTTTCATAAATATTTTATCAATTGCTTTTACAACTCTGGTGCGAAATTCTTTTTCATCATCACATACTGCAAAACGAATCATACTATCACGCTTTCTAATTTGTTTGCAAAAGGTTAACTTACTGCTTTTACATTCTACCATGCTTTGACAAAATTTGCAATCTATCTAAAAGCACCAAATTCATTATTAACTTACTGCATACATATAGTTTTATTATAAATAGGTTTTTTCACGATGTCTATATACCTTGCATCAATTGAATGTTTTTAGGTCTAAAAAACAATACATATAAAAAAGAGATATCACACTTGTTGAAATATCTCTTTTTCAATTCGCATCCATATCTTGTCATCTTTAAAATATTGTATATAAGATTTTAATTTTTCTATATTTAACAACCGATTTAATTTTTGATAACTTTTGATTATTTCATGATATACTTCATAATCCATACTCGTTTTATGACGTACTACCTCAATAAGTAATCGCTCTAAATCATAAATATGAATTGGATATGATTGATATGTCACTATATTTTTACCAATAGGATATAGTGTATCTGTCATATAAATTTGTTTCACGTTCGCATCTAGTATTTTTCGGTCTTTTTGTTTAGTAGCCACCACATAAATATTACTAGGGTGACTTAAAAGTTTGTAGCAATAACAAGCCGTTTCTAATGTCACAATTGCATTGGGATGTTTCTTCATAATGACCTCTAATGGATCGTACACTTTCTTGTCAGAGTAAACCCCTTTGTCAACCATGTAAAGTTGGTTTTTTTGTACCATTTTTTTAATTTGATAATCACTATATCCTTTTTGCGTTAAATTTTTATACAGGTAAATCATATAGCCACCTCATTTTAATTATACATAGATATTATGCTTTATTCAATATATTACCGACGATTTGTTTAATTTTTAATTGATCAACAAAATTATTTTACCTCATTTATGTCAAAATTAGACTCCTCCTACTTGTCCTTTACTTCGTAAATAAAGTTTACGCATCCAATCTACTGGAATCACGGTAGCTGCTAGAAAAATCATAATTTCAAATTCTTTTAAATTTAAACCAACAGTACGGAAGAGTTCACCACCATAATAAATTAGAATAATTTGAACAGTAACTACAAATATCATAATAGCTAAAAAGACACGATTCTTTTCAATATTAGCTAATAAATTCAGACGGTGTGTTCTTGCATTAAAACTATTAAAAATATCAATAAAGATAAATAGTCCAAAAAATGCTGTCATAAATTCTGCTTCATTATCTAAAAACCAGTTTTTAACCATTGGCAGTTTTAAAAATAAGATACATAGTAAAGCAGAATAAAGTCCTGTTACTACAATTTGTTGCATCATATAAGAGTTAATAATTGGTTCTTCTTTTTTCTTTGGATATTCTTTCATATATTCTAGTAATGGTGGCTCGTAAGCAAAGGCAAGACCTGCAAGGGTATCCATGACCATATTGATCCACAACATTTGAATGACGGTAATTGGTGTATCAATGCCAATAAATGGTCCAATAATAGATAAACTGATTGCACAGAAATTAATCGTTAATTGGACAATGATAAATTTACGAATACTTTTGAATATTGTTCTACCAAATAAAATGGCTTTGGAAATGGACAAGAAATTATCATCTAAAATTACAATATCACTAGCTTCTTTGGATACTTCTGTTCCACTTCCCATTGCAAAACCAACGTCAGCTTTTTTTAAAGCCGGTGCATCATTGACGCCATCACCAGTCATACCTACGACTAAATCTAATTCTTGTGCCAAACGAACTAATCTACTTTTATCTTGTGGTAATGCTCTTGCAACAATTCGCAAATTGGGTAATAAAATTTTTACTTCTTCATCTGTTTTTTGTTTTAATTCATCACTGGTAAGTACCAAATCATGACTACCTTCAATCAATCCTACTTCTTTTCCAATCGTATAAGCAGTTTCTTTATTGTCGCCTGTAATCATAACCGTTTGAATATGTGCTTGTTTGACCAAATCAATTCCTGTAATGGCTTCTTTGCGAACCTCATCTTTGATTAAGACAAATCCGACAAGTGTAATATTATAGAATGTATCTTTCACATCATAATTATCATTAATAGCAAGGGCCAGAATGCGAATTCCCATTTTAGTCATACGATTTAAATATGCAGTAATATTGGTTTTATTGTATAAAGATTTTTTATTTCCTAATTCATCATAATAATGAGTACAATGTTCTAAAATTTTTTCTGGTGCTCCTTTGATTAATTTTTGTTTGTGATTGTCATCTCTTATGGTTGCACAAGAATATTTTTCTTTGCTGTTAAAAGGAATTGTCTCTAATACTTGTACGGGCATTTCCTTTGGTCCTACAAATTGTAAAAGGGCACGATCTGTAATATTGCCGCCAATGACATTTTTATTTTCGTCAAATGTACTCGCATTATTATAAATAGAAGAAACTGCAAACAAATGGTATAACTTAGAATATCTTTCCAACTCAAACATATTATGATATTCTTTTAAACTTCCACTTACAAAATGAGTAACTTCTAATTTTCCTTTGGTTAATGTTCCCGTTTTATCAGTAAATAAAATATTGATGCTTCCTGCCGTTTCAATTCCAACCATTTTTCTAACCAATACATGATTTTTGAGCATACGTTTCATATTGGAAGAAAGAACGAGTGTAATCATCATCGGAAGTCCTTCTGGAACTGCCACTACAATAATCGTTACACTTAAGGTAAGTGCATATAGAACATGTCCAATCATAACTGGAAAATTGGTAACGAGAGCAGTTACTTTATCCATTTGAAATTGATTGGCAATAAAAATAACTGAAAACAAATAGGAAATTGATACCAACACTGCTCCTACATAACCAATCTTACTAATAATTTGCGCAAGACCTCTCAAACGAATTTTTAAAGGGCTTTCTGGTTGTTGTTCCAAAAGTTCAGACGCTAATTTACCATATAAAGTATCATTTCCTACTTTTGTTACTAACATACATGCTTGTTTAGAATAGACAACAGTTCCACGATATACTTGATTTTTTTCTGTTATTTCACCAGTTACTGGATATTTATACGCTTCTTTTGTTTCGCCATTGATAGAAGATTCATCGACACTAATTTCACCATCTACAATGATCCCATCAGCAGGTATTTTATCCCCAGATTCTAGTAAAACAATATCTCCTGCCACGACATCATCGACACTAATTTCTACTATTTTTCCATTTCTTCTCACACGACATTTGATTTTAGAAGATTCTTCCTGTAATTTGATAAAAGCTTGTTCACTTCCATATTCGGAAATGGTAGAAATAAAAGATGCAATAAAAATGGCGATTACAATCCCAACAGTTTCATACCAGTCAAAATCTTGAATTAAAAAAACGACTTTGATTCCAAGTGCAATCAAAAGAATACGAATAATAGGATCTCCTAATGTTTCTAGTAATTTTTTCATAAATCCTGTTTGTTCTATCGTTGTGATTTGGTTGCTTCCATATTGTTCTTTATTTTTTTCTACTTCTGCTTCTGTCAAACCTGTAGCCACATTAGTATTTAATCTCATAGGTTCCCTCCTATAGTAAACTATATTGAGGGTTATTTTTTTATAGAAGAATTTTCATCTCCTATAATTTGACAAAAAAGGAATCAAATGATTCCAAAATAACGTACAAATGTAGTCAGTATAAAACAAAATACAATTCCAATAATAGTTGGAATCAATACAGATACTCCTACCCATTTCCAACTTCCTGTTTCTTTTTTTATGGTTAAACAAGTGGTTGAACATGGAAAATGCATTAAAGAAAAAATCATAAAACAAAGAGCAGTTAACCAAGTCCAGCCATGATCGACTAGTAAGGTTTTTAGTGCCATTAAACTAGAATATTCCGTAATGGTTCCAGAAGCCATATATCCCATCATAATCAGAGGAATGACAATTTCATTGGCTGGAAATCCTAAAATAAATGCAACTAAAATGACCCCGTCTAATCCGATCGCATGTGCAAAAGGATCTAAAAAATTAGCACACATTTGTAATAAAGAAATTTGTTCAATTTGAATATTAGAAAGTAACCAAATGAAAATACCTGCAGGAGCAGCAACCGACACTGCTCTTCCTAATACAAATAAAGTACGGTCAAAAATAGAACGAATAATCACTTTCCCGACCTGTGGTTTTCGGTACGGTGGTAATTCTAATGTAAAAGAAGATGGTACTCCTCTCAATATCGTTCTGGACAACATTTTAGATACAAATAGTGTCATTCCAATTCCAATTAAAATGATACTAGTAAGTAAAACAACACTTAAAAAAGTTGTCCCTACACTTGATTGAAAACCAATAAAAAACATTGTAATCACAGAAATGAGTGCAGGAAATCTTCCATTGCATGGCACAAAATTATTGGTTAATATCGCAATCAATCGTTCTCTTGGAGAATCAATAATACGACATCCCGTAACACCTACCGCATTACATCCAAATCCCATCGTCATGGTTAGCGCTTGTTTCCCGCAAGCAGAACATTTTTTAAAGGCATGATCCATATTAAAAGCAATTCTTGGTAAATAGCCCAAATCTTCTAATAATGTAAATAGTGGAAAGAATATCGCCATCGGTGGTAACATTACGGCAACAACCCATGCAAGTACACGATACATTCCAAAAACAAGCATATTGGAAAGCCAAATTGGTGCATGTAAAAATTCTAGAAATTGTAAGAAATATTTTTCAAATCCAAATAAAAAATTAGACAATATTTCAGATGGATAGTTCGCACCTACAATCGTAATCCAAAAGACGACCATCAATAAAACAATCATTAGCGGAATTCCTATTTTTCTACTTGTAACAATATGGTCTATTTTTAAATCACGTTCCATATAATTTTCATTTTCATAGGTAACGACTTCATGGCAAATATTTTCTGATAATTGCATTAAAGTAGATACAAAAATATCTTTGACATGTCCCTGTGCAACACCATTATGATAAAGTAAAATTCTAGCTTCTTCAATTTTATTTTGTAAATTTTCTATTGTTTCTAATGGGCAATCCATCATCATTGGTACATCATCGTGATCTAACAATTGCATTGCTAACCATCTTGTATTACCATTGATTTTTATTTTATTTAATTCTTGTTCTACCATTTCGATGGCCTGTTCTACAAATGGAGTATATGTAGGATGTATTGGATCATTTTTTATTTTTTGATATACCAAATCGTCCATTGTTTCTACTAATTTATCTAATCCCTTTTTACTTCTTGCACTAGTTCCAACAACAGGTACACCTAATGTTTGCGATAATTTTTTCAAGTTAATTTTAATTTTCTTTTTCTTTGCTTCATCTAGTAAATTCACACAAACAACTACTTTATCCGTTATTTCCAATGTTTGTAAGACTAAATTTAGATTTCTCTCTAAACATACTGCATCACATACAACAATAACAGCATCATAATGTTCAAAGCATAAAAAATCTCTTGCAACTTCTTCCTCTTGTGAATGGGCAATTAAAGAATACGTTCCTGGTAAATCATATATGGTGTAGTTGGTATAACGATAACTACAAAGCCCTGATGCGTTGCTGACTGTTTTTCCAGGCCAATTACCAGTATGTTGGTGCAAACCTGTTAATTCATTGAAGACAGTACTTTTTCCGACATTAGGATTACCTGCTAAAGCAATTACTTTTTCCATTTTCTCTTGTGAAATCATGCCTCCGCCTTCCTTACCATAATTCCCTTTGCATCTTCCATTCGAATGGCAATCAGTGCGCCTCGAATCCAATAAGCCATTGGATTTTTATTTGGACTAGAAAGCACACATTGAATACGGCATCCAGGTGTCATTCCCATATCCAAAAAACGTCTTCTGATACTTCCTTCGGATGCAATGGATTCAATATATCCGATATCTCCAACAGTTAAGGTATCTAATGTTTGACTCATCATATTTCACCTCTATATTTCATAAATTTTGATAGAAGTTTCCATAAGCTAACTTCTATATTACTATATGATGGGTTTGGAAAAGGGGGACACTTATCAATGGAAAAAAGTGAATTTTATACTTTACAAGGATATCGTAGTAAAAATCATACGGCATTAACTGCTTCTATGGAAGATTATTTAGAAATGATTTATCGTATCTCTCAAGTAGAATCACCAATTACAGTAAAACAATTAGCAAGTTCACTCAATGTCAAACCATCTTCTGTTAGTAAGATGTGTACAAGATTAAAAAAGGAACAACTAATTACGTTTGAACGTTATGGGAATATTGATTTAACAGAAAAAGGAAGTTCTATGGGAAAATATTTATTATGGAGACATGAATTATTAGAATCTCTATTTAAAATGATTAGTGAAGAAGATTTTCAATTAGAACAAGTGGAAAAAGTAGAACATTTTATTGATTCTAATACATTAAAACATATTGAAACTTTTTTACAAAGTACAAAAAAATCCAGTTAATTGGATTTTTCTATTGTATAACAAACATATGTTTGATATAATTAAAATGGATATACTGAACTAGCGTTAGGTGCACTCCTTTATATTTATTGATAAAGGAGGTGGTTTTTATAACAAAAAGAGAAAAATCT
This sequence comes from uncultured Bacilli bacterium, assembly GCA_947627435.1. GTDB lineage: Bacteria > Bacillota_I > Bacilli_A > RF39 > UBA660 > UBA5026. The sequence continues at coordinate 41,550 of CANQWB010000001.1, read as the reverse complement.
CAATTTATTATAATTATCCTCCTATTTATTTTAGTATTCACTTTACTATATAAATAGAAAAAGCACACTAACGTTTCATCTGATGAAGTATTAGTGTGCAAAACCATTTAATGGAATGTACCTAACCACGAAAAAGTTAAGTATATCCTTTTTATTTTATGAAGTTTCCTTCATCTATATACATCATAACATAAAAAACGACCTTTGTATAGTCGTTTTTGTTATTTTTATCTAGTCTTTAATTTTTTTTCAATCGCTCGTTTAATAATCTCTTTTCTGAGTGTAATGGGTACTATTACTAATCTTTCATTTTCCATAGATTCATTAAATAATAAAGATATTTGTTCCTTAACTTGATTATCAGAGCAAAATATATAACTTTTTTTATCTTTTAAAGCAATTATATTGATTAGCCATTCACTTCCAAATGTATTCATTGTTTGAGTTACTACATCTAGCATTTTTAAAATAGAATCTATACTCCAAATTGTCAATTGCCCCAGAGTTTTTGGCAAATATTCATTTACTGTTTCTACTTTGACATCGTTCAGAATAGAATCCGCAAGATTTTTTTCTATTCTTGCTTGGCATTCACTAAAATATACTTGGTCAAAATTTTGAATTTCTGATATAGCTTGTAACTTTTGGTATGCATTTTTGTCTCTATCACTTGTGATTTTTGCAGTAAAATTTAATGTGTTATCTAAAATGGCTGCCATTAATAGTTTAGCGACTGATTTATCCATTCTATCTAAAAAACCATATTTTTCATACTTCTCAACAATAATTGTCGCAACAGAACCAATAGATTCTATAGTTGCTTTATTTCCTATAACATTGGTCCAATACTCCTCATATCCAGGATGATGATCAATAATTTCAATAATTTTATCTTGAGCTACATAATCCGCAAAAAAATCTTTATTTGAAACATCTAGTATAATAAACTGGTCATTATCTGCTGGTGCATAATTGTCCATCGTAAAGGGAAGCTTTTTTAAGCTTTCTGTAACACTATAATTGATATTTGAATTACTAACAAACTTAGCATCTATTCCTTGCATACATAATAGTTCTCGATATGCAATACAACTTGCATACGCATCAATATCGATATATTTTTTACCAGATGTTAATATAATCACAATATCATCTCCATACCCTTACTATACATTATACCATAAATTCCAAATCAAATTATAAAAAAACATAGATTACCTTTATCATCTATATGCATAATAACATAAAAACGACCATTATCAGTCGTTTATTTTTTATCAGTAGAACCAAAACCTCCAGTTCTAATACCTTCTGCATGATCGTCATCTACTAATAAATATTTTTGGAAAATTACTTGTCCAATAATATCTCCTTTTTTTACTTCTAAATCATGGTCTAAAATATTGATATATTGAAAATAGAAATGTCCATCATTTGACTCATTTCCATAATAATCCGAATCTACAATTCCAATACTATTTGCCATAACAAATCCTTTTTTAGGACCTGAACTTCGATTCGCAAGCATATACCACTCATCTGGTGCACAATATGCTTTTAATCCAGTTGGAATTAAAGTAGGTTTCATTCCTGGTTGAAATGGAGGAATCACAACATCTTCTGCAGCTTCCACATCATACCCAGCAGCATGTGCTGTACTTCTTTTTGGAAGATGAATATCTTTATCTTCCCATCCTTTAGCAATTTCAAACCCTCTTGTTTTCATACAAGTACTCCTTCTTCTTCAAATAATACAACTTTTTTCTTTTTCAGTGATGCTTGTACATCAATGACTCTTTGATTAGAAGAACCTTTCCATCTTAATAGAGGGCTATATAATTCACTCTGATATTGACCATCTACTAAAACATCAATATAGTTCATGATTTCTAAATCTTTTAAATCTCTATCCCAAAGGAAACCAGACCATACCCACAAATTTTTTTCAGGAAAACGTTCCTTAAATGCTTTCGCAAGTTCTAATGTTCCTTCTCTATTTTTAGGATGTAATGGTTCCCCACCTAGAATTGACAACCCTACAATATATTCTTTGTCACATAACTCTAATACATGTTCAATGGTATCTTTCGTAAATTCTTTTCCGCCATTAAAATCATGTGTTTCTGGATTAAAACATCCTTTACAATGAAATACACAGCCTTGCATAAAGATAGAAACTCTGACTCCTGGTCCATTGGAAATATCCATTTTTCTTACTTTATTATATCGCATTATACAGCCTCAGCATCTTTGTTGTCGATATGTACAACTCTTTCTTTGATTTCTTGTGTTCTACCTTTGTTCCAGAAATTTGCTCCGATATATCCACAAGTACGACGTGCTACATTTAACTTATCATGATCTCTATTTCCACAGTTTGGACAATACCATTCTAAATCATCGTCAATTAAGATTTCACCTGTGTATCCACATTCTTGACAATAATCTAATTTCGTATTTAATTCCGCATACATAATGTTATCATAGATAAATTGAATTACTTCCATAACTGCATCTAAATTATTTGATAAATTAGGAGTTTCAATATAAGAAATCGCACCACCTGGACTTAATCTTTGGAATTCACTTTCCAATTTTAATTTAGTAAAAGCATCAATTTCTTCAAATACAGGAACATGATATGAATTGGTAATATAATCTCTATCTGTAATTCCTTTAATACGACCAAAACGTTCTCTTAAGCATTTTGCAAATTTATAAGTAGTAGATTCAATAGGAGTTCCATAAACACTGTAGTCAATATCCTCAGTCGCTTTCCATTCATTACATTTATCAACCATATGTTGCATTACTTCAAGTCCAAATTCTTTTCCTTTTCCATTATCAGTATGGCTATGTCCTGTCATATATTTTACGCATTCATATAGACCTGCATATCCTAAAGAAATTGTAGAATATCCATGGTGTAATAATTCATGAATACTTTCCCCTTTTTTGAGACGTGCTAAGGCACCATATTGCCATAAAATTGGCGCAACATCAGATACCGCTTTGCTTAATCTTTTATGTCTTATTTGTAGTGCTCTATGGCATAACTCTAAACGTTCATCAAAAATTTTCCAGAAATCATCCATATTTTTATCAGAAGATAGAGCAACATCGACTAAATTGATGGTAACTACACCTTGATTAAATCTACCATAATATTTTGGTTTTCCATTTTCATCTACATAAGGTGTTAAGAAAGAACGACATCCCATACATGGATAACATTGACCATCCCCATTTTTATCTACCTTTAATTGTTTCATGATCTTTTCAGAAATATAATCAGGTACCATGCGCTTTGCAGTACATTCTGCTGCTAATTTTGTTAAGTAATAGTATTTAGAATTCTTATGAATATTGTCTTCTTCTAACACGTATAAAAGTTTTGGAAATGCTGGAGTAATATAAACACCTTTTTCATTTTTCATACCTTGAATACGTTGTTTTAATACTTCTTCTATAATCATCGCAAGTTCTTCTTTATATTCTTCTGTTTCGCCTAAATACATACATACACTTAAGAAAGGAGATTGTCCATTGGTCGTAGTCATAGAATTAATTTGATATTGGAAGGTTTGTACCCCATCTACAACTTCTTTCTGTAAATCTTCTTTTGCATATTTTTCACAATCTTCTTTACTAAATTTTCTCTTTTTATATTTATCAATATAGCGATTGTAACTTTCCCTTACAAATGGTGCCAAATGCGTTAATGTAATGGTACATCCACCATATTGACTAGAGTTTACAGCAGTAATAAGTTGAGTTGCAATCGTAACTGCCGTTAAAAATCTATGTGGTTTTTCAATCATAACTCCATTGATATTGGTTCCATTTTGAAGCATATCTTCTAAGTTAATCAAATCACAGTTATGTAATGCATTTTGTGCAAAATAATCGGCATCATGGAAATGGATAATTCCATCGTCATGTGCTTGCACAATATCTTCTGGAAGTAAAAATCTTTTGGTAATATCGGTACTTGTAATACCTGCTAAATAATCTCTTTGGGTTGTAACTACTTTAGCATTTTTATTTGAATTTTCGGTATTCCAATATTCGTTTTCACCATCGATTAATTCTTTGATGGCACGGTCAGTTGTATTACTTCTACGTACCAACTCTCTTGTATAACGATATGTGATATATTTTTTGGCAAGTGTATATTTTCCAATTGACATCAATTTCATCTCAATAATGTCTTGGATATCTTCTACTAAAATTCTTTTCTTTCCTAATTTTTCAATATATTTAATAATGTTTTTGATTTGGGTACTAGAAGCTTGTTCTTCCTCTTCCACCTCTTTGTTTGCTTTTTCAATGGCAGCCTCTATTTTTTCTGGGCAATAATCTACCATATGTCCATCTCTTTTGATTACTTTCATACTTACTACCTCCTACATTACACTCACTATAGCACATTTCAAAAAAATGTAATTGTTGCAATTGCAACATTTTGAAAAAAGTGATATTATTTTTACAAGAGGTGTAAACATGGCTAATTTGTTTGATCAAATCAATGATAAAAACCAAGAAAAATTGTTAAAGTTGCTAGAAGCAAACACCTATTTTTTCAAGAAAGATACAACTATCCTTTCTAAAATAAACATTGAAAACATGATCGGTGTTGTTCTATCTGGATATCTTCAGATTATTCAAAACGATTACAATGGAAATAGAACCATCATTGAAGAACTAGAACCAAATTCTGTTTTTGGAACCATGTTTTCTGCTATTTCAAGTAATGAAAGTGATATCTTAGTAAAAGAAGATGCCAAAATTATTATCATCGAATATAATCGCATTATTGAAAGTTCTTACAATAATTATTCTTTTTATCATCAATTCATTCAAAATTTATTACAAATACTATCTTCTAAAATCTCCGAAAAAAATGATCGCATTGAGATTTTAACGAAAAAATCAATTCGTAATAAGCTACTAGAATATTTTAAAATCATGTCGGAAAAGAACGTTTCTAAAAACATCTATCTTCCTTTTAGTTTTACAGAATTAGCAGATTATCTAGCTGTAGATCGATGTGCCATGTCTCGAGAATTAAAACATTTAAAAGAAGAAGGTTTTATTGAAATTAAGTCAAGAAAAATCACCTTGCTCTATTAGGTGATTTTATTTAACTTTGATTTTACAATTGAATCTATAAATCCTTTTGACAAATATTTTTTCACACCTGAAACAGCATCTGCAGTCAAAACAATAAAAGGATTAACGCAATTAAATTTTCTTTGGATGCAGTTTTAATATCAAGTGTAGTAGTTTTATCTCTTGACTTATAGTTTCTGCATTTTGACCATTGGACTCATTTTTTATGGTATTTGTTCTAATGTCTCATCTAAAATAGAATAAAGATAAGTGCATACTTTTTTACTTGTAATCTTTTCTATATATGTTTGATAGCCTTTTAACTGTTTTCTATATGCATCATCATCAATTTGCTTTAATTTATAATCCACAATATAGATTGCATCTTCATATTCTACCATAAGGTCAATAATTCCATGTAACAATTCTTTATCTTCCATTTCATAAAATTCATATTCTTGATAAATATGTAAAATATGATCTTGAAATATAGGAGTTTTTAAAAATTTTTTAATTTTATTTTGTAAAAAGATCGGAATATCTTCATAATTAGGATGTTCAAAATCAAAACATTCTAAAATATGATGGACATATTTACCAAACTCAATATTTTGATATTGATTCTGATCTATTTCTTTTACAATCTTCTTAGAAAAAGAAGTATCTTTGAAAGTTTCAACATCAACTAAAGTAGGCGTTACCACTAAAGTATCTTCTTTTCTATCCATTAGTTGTAAAGGTTTATGATATAAATAATCTTTCGATAATGTAGGTACTACATCTTCTACATAATTTTCTAATTTTTCATAAACAGATTTTATCATATCCATAAATGATTGATAATGTTTTACATGTGGTTTTGTAGTTACTTTCGGTAAAACCAAAATGATTTGTTCACGCACTCTTGTTAAAGCCACATAGAATAAGCGAATCTTTTCTGCCATTTCTTCTTTACGATATTTATATTTCATCAAATCCTTATACATCGTCGATTGTATTCCATTTCGAACAACCGGAACAATGAAACCATAAGTCTCATCATAAATCATTCGTTCTTTAATTTCACTTTGATTAAATTTTACATATAATCCTGTGTAATAACAAATAGGATATTCTAGTCCTTTCGATTTATGTATTGTCATCATATGTACACTATTTTCATGTTCTACATTTTGGGAAAAACGAATTTCATATTTACGATCTGCAATTTCTTTCAAGAATTCCATCATTTTATGCCAATCATAACCTAAAATAGATAAATTTTTGGCCAAAGATAATAAATATTCGATTCGAATCATACTTTCTTCTACCTTGCCTACTTTAATGAAAGCAGCATAGAAATCAAATTCTTTGATAATCGCTTGTAATAAAGTTTCATTATTTCCTATATTTTTTTGTTCTAATAAATGTACGATGTGTCCCCACAATTTGGTATGCTCATAATCTTGATTTCGAATTGTCTCAAAAATATCAGAATCTTTTTCTTCTAATAAATAACTTCTTGAAATACTAATATATGCATATTTCCATTCCTCATCAAATACATGGTTTTCCATTTTTTCCATACATTTTAAAATATGATAGAAAAGACGAATTTCAATTCCCGATGTAATAGTTTCATCTTTATATACTGTAAAAGGAATATTGTTTGCATCAAATATTTTACGATACAAATCAAACTGTGTTGCACGATCCACTAAAATTACAAAATCACAATAAGTAACATCTCTTAAATTTTTTGTTTTTTGATCCATTACTTGAAAATGATTGTTTATCTTATCTTGAATATCTTGTGCAACAATAAAAGCTTCCATTTCTTCTTTGGTATAGTTTTCTTGTTCTTCATATTCTAATATACGAAGATGTCTATTTTCTTTTGGTGGATCTTGTTCATAATCTTGATTTCCAAAAATCATCTGATGTTCTTTTTTATAATCTGCACCACCTGTTTCTTCTTTTAAAAGATGATTAAAAATAAGATTGATATCTTCTAATGGTTCTTTTCTAGAACGGAAGTTTGTTGTTAAATCTATTTTGATTCCTTCTTTTCCTTCACGGTACCAGTCATATTTTTCTTTAAATATCTTTGGATTGGCATTACGGAACCTGTAAATAGATTGCTTAATGTCTCCCACCATATAGACATTTTTATTTGCAATTAAACCAATCAAACGTTCCTGTAAATCGTTAGTATCTTGATATTCATCTAACAAAATTTCATTCCAACTATTTTTGAGTTCTTCCTGAATCCAATCATTTTCTTCAATGACACGAATTGCCATATTGGCTATATCATGAAATTCATAGGCATTATGCCACTTTTTCCAATTTTCTAATGTTTGTTCTAATTCTAGAAGAATCGAAATAATGACTTGGATATCTTCTTTGGTAGATAATAAATCTTGTTTTATTTGTGAAATAGATTCAAAACGAGTCAGTTTTATGATTTCTTTTAAAATAGAAGCAATATCTTCTTTGACTGTTTTTACTTCTTCTTCACTATCAGGAACTCTTGGTATCATAACTTGGCAATTCTTTTTTATCTCTTCATAAGTATGACTGTTGAGTAAACTACATAAAACATCATACACTTGATGATAATATTCTTCATGTAATAATTGAAGTTCTTCCATTTCCTGATTTAAATCTTGAATATAAGATTGCAATAATTTAAGATATGCATCTATTTTGCTATCTATTTTATCTTCAGACATTTCTTCTTCTATATATGTTTTTAAATACTTGCATTTATCATATTTTAAATCTAACTTATGATGCATGTTTAAAAGATCACTTTTGAGTTCAGTATCATCCTTTGTACAAAATTTGGAAATGAAATTACAAAATGCAGAATCTGTTTCATATCTATTTTCAAAAATTTGATCTAATATCTTTTCTTTTTCTAATGCAATTATACTAGAATCTACTATAGCGATATTTTGATCCACTTCACAGATATAATGATATTTTTTAACTAAAGATAAGGCATAACTATCGAATGTTGTAATGTAAGACGCATCTACTTGTTTTGCTTCTTCTATAAATCCTTCTTTTTGTAAGCGCATACGAATACGTTGTTTCATTTCTCCAGCTGCAGCTTTGGTAAAGGTCAAAATCAAAAGCGAATTTAAAGGAACACCTTCTTTCACTTTCCGAAATACACGCTCTGTTAAGACAGCTGTTTTTCCACTTCCTGCACCTGCACTGACTAAAATAGGCATACCCTCTTTTTGGATTGCTTCTAATTGTGCTTCTGTCCATTTTGTCATCTTAAGCCCTCCTCTAAGAATTCTAAATTTTTATATTCCTTTAAAGGTACAATATCTTTAGCTGTTTTAAAACATAAATCTTGATATTTGCAAAATTCGCATCCAACTAATTTTTGCCCAATCTGTTTTGGATTAATCGTAAAATCCGCTTGTTCGATTTTATGTGCAGCTTGTTCAATTTGCTTTTGTGTTAGATGAATCAGTTGTTCCATCTGTTTTTCACTCAAAACTTTAGCATACGCGTAAAATCCATTTTTGCCTACTTTTAAACTTTTAATCATTTGGCTATCTTTATAAGTAGAATCTAATTTTTCTAATAAATCCATTTGATTGATACTGTATCCTTCTAACTTCAGGTTGTCTTTTTTTAGTTTTTTATAATCTTTATTTTCATCATTGTTGATTTCATTTTGAATCATTTTTTGTAAATAAAAGCCTAACACTTTAATCGATTTCCATCCTGGTTGATTTTTGACTAAATATAAATAGATAGGTAACTGCATACCGATTCCATAGATACTTTGATTTAAATTGGTTTCTAAAGTACCTGTCTTATAATCAATAATAGTGGCATAAATAACGCCATCTTCTTCTTGGTATTTTATTTTGTCCACAATTCCCATAAATGTAATTTTGATATTTCCTTCAATATTTGTAAATATCTTTTGTTCATACTTTTCTTCTTTACAAGAAGTATATTGATTTTGTTCCTTGATTGTATCAATCACAAACAATAATTCTTGTTTTAATTTTTTCAAGAAAAATTGTTCTTTTGCAGTATAGGTATTGTCTTGATGATATTTTCCCCATTCTAAATCAAAATCAAAAGATGGTTGGAAGGCAATGGATAAAAAATAGTGAAATAAATTTCCAATTGTTTGCGCAAATGTTTCTTGATATGCTTCTACTTTTAAAATATTAGACATATAATAACGAAACCCACAACGGTTATAATGATCTAAACTCGTATAAGAAAGCAATAATTTTTGATGCATATAATCATGGAAATGATGAATATCAATTTTCTGATATTGATTATCATAGGTACAATATTGCAAATTAGGATAATGTGCATATAGTAAGTCCAATGTTTTTTCTTTTTGATTGTATTTTAGATATTGATCCATCTGACGGGCAAGCGCTATTTGATTCCAAGTATCTGAATACTGATAAATATTGGTGTTTGGTTTTTCTTCTTTACAGTCTAAGATATCTAATATGGATGAACGATAAAAAGATAAAAATGGTGTTTTTTTCTTATACGTTAAAATTGCTCTAGGAATGGCATTTATTTTTTGAACAACTATATTTCTTTCATATTGATTTTTATCTTGTGTCGTATCTATTCCAAGTATTTTACAACAAGTATCATTTAAATAATTTTCATCTTGATATACTCTAGGAATATTCTCTTGATTCATACCTAAAACATATACAATATCATCTTCTTTAAAAAAATCTTTTCTAAAATCTTGAATATGTACTGCTGATATAAGTTTTGGTTCTGTAATAGTTTGTTGTTTGCATGTTTCTACAATACAAGTAAACCAAATATCATCTTTTGGTAACATAACATAGCGATTACATATTTCAATAAATGCTTCATACAATGGTAATTCTAATGTATCGTCTGGTATTGGGATGGTTTGTATTGCTTCTTCTTTATTTGTACAAGATGCAATCATATTCAGCCATGATTGTATCAAGGTATTTCCATATAGAGTATGGTTGCTTTTTTCTTCTAAAGGAATACCATACATATCAAATATACGATGTAATGGAATTTCATATTCTTCAGTTACATTGGTTAAAAAAATTTTATCAAGTGCTGTTCCATTTTGTAATCTCTTTGCAATATCAGATGCAATATAGGCAATTTCATCATCAATTGTTTCAAATCCATAAACAGGATGTGTATAAGATTTTTCTTGTTCTTGGACAATTTCTACATTGGCAGTATTTTTAAGGATATTTAAAAATTTTTGTTGTTCTTTGGTAAGTACATATCCTTTTACGCAGATGGTTTTTCCTTTGATATATTTTTGAAAGGTGGAATCTATTTCTAATAAATGTTCACGTTCTAATATGTTCTTTATTTCTAACAATTTTTGAATATTGGGATGACTACTTTCGGTTACATCATATACGTATTTTAAATGCTTTAAATACATATTTGCAGTTCCATAAGAAAAATGATATTCTTTCATCAAATAATATAGCGATTTTGGAGTGATTATAAATGTCATTTTCTCCATTAATTCTTCTAAAGTCATATAGACTTTTTTTTGGAATTTTTTTGTTGCTGTTGCATGTATGAGTTCTTTTCTTTTATATGAATTTGGTACAATGTCTATTCTATTTGTTTGTAACATACTACCACCTAATTTTATTATACCATAACTTACTTGCTTTGTAATAAGATATCCCTTCTATTCTTACGCAACAATTCTTGTATAAATATAGATGGATTCTTTTTTGATACCATGAGATATACGATATTTTTTGTTCTTGTAATTGCGACATAAAAAAGGCGTCTTTCTTCTTCATAGGGATAAAAATCATGATTGACATTTACGTATTTTAAAATTTCGTCCTCTTCTAACTGGCTTGGAAAACCTAATATATTATTTGTATTATTGAGTACAATCACAATATCACTTTCTAATCCCTTCGATGTATGTACTGTAAAAAAGGTAATTTCTAATTCTTTGCGTTTTTGATATTGAATGGTTTTCCCGTCATCACTTAGAAAATCAGAATCCTCTAAAATAGGAATGATATCTCTATGATTACGACCCAATAAATATACTTGTTTGGATTCTAGTCGATTCAGTATTTCTTTTAGTTTTGAAACTAGATTTTGATAATAGACAATATGAATTGGTTTTTGTATCGTTTTATTGGATACCAATTGTTTTTTCATTTGCCGAGAGTTTCGCATAACAAAGGATCCCGCAACGTCAATGAGTTCTTGACTGTTGCGATATGTTGTTTGAATTTTCAGAATTTTAGCATATGGAAAATAAGTTTTAAATTTTAAAAATATATCCAAGTTACATCCTGTAAAGCGATAGATGGACTGAAAATCATCTCCTACAGCAATCAATTTTGCATTGATTTTTTCTATGATTGCTTTTATGAGTTGATATCTTGTTTCTGATGTATCTTGATATTCATCAATCAGTATATAATGATAATGTAATGTTTCATCCTGTTTTACCAATTTTGTAGCGTAAAAAATTAAATCATCAAAATCCATTTGTTGATTATTTTGAAGAAACTTTTGATAGTGTACATAGATTCGTTTGATTAATAGTAAAAAATAAGTATCTGGTTGATTCCACCTTTTTAGAAATTTACTTTCTAAAATATACGAATGCATATCATTTATTTCTTTTTGGTTGGCTTTCATCAAACGGATAAAAGTTGGAATTATTTTTTGATATTTTTGAAAGACACTGGTTTTTTGTATTTCTTTATAAATTTGTGGAAAACTTTGCTTTTTGTATGCTTTTTTATCTATTTTTTCTTTATTTTTGTGAAAAAAGTGTTTGCATAACCACTTTTGAGCATCTATTTCTTCAAAAATAGTTATTTCAAAATAGTTTTCCACAGTCTTTTCTAACGCATTAGGATCTGCGATTTTTATGTCTATCTTTTGATTACGAATAATTTTTAAGGCCAATTTATGAAAGGTAAGGACTGGTAAATCGTAGTTGTAATATTGCTTTAATGTATTTTTTAAACTTTTTGTTGCATCATTAGTAAATGAAATACAAAGTATTTGATCCAGTGATATTTTCTTTCGTTCGACTAAATATCTAATTTTTCCAATCATAGTAAGTGATTTGCCACTTCCTGCACCTGCAATTACTAACGTATTTTGTTCCTCGCTTAAAACGACTTCTCTTTGTTCAGAATCTAAAGGATAGCCTTTTACATCATCTAATAAATTCTTTACTTTTTGTTCTTCCTGATGTATATATTCTTGATTCCATTTTTCTATTAATGTATCTAAATGCTTATATTGTTTTTTAAATTGACGATTATGTGTTTTTTTACACACTATTTTATATTGTATTTTTAACTGTTCCAACTGCATAAGTGTAATATACTGTTTTTTATATTGTAAAATTGTTTCAACAAATTCTTCTATCATACTAATATCATACAATATCCATATTCAAATTTCCTTTAAACAAAAAAAGGAAAGATTCCTTATCCCTTTTTTATCGAATTTTCAACAAAACTTTGAACATTTTATCTTTCCTAACTAGTTTTAATAAGGCGAGCACTGATATAGTCACCAACAATGGACGAAGGATTATTACAGTCCCAACACCACAAGCCTGCCTGAGAATCACGATTTCCAAGCCCACCAACCATTACTATTCTATTTCCAGAAGATCGATAATAACTATCTGGAATATATGTATTTTCTTTTCCACCTACCTCTAATGGAAAACTGATTAATGAATGATTGACATCATATCCTAGTTTTTTGATATATCCTCCCGCAATTGTATTTACATAACCTAATTGTTGATAATAGCCTTCAAATGTATCTGATTCATATTGATTTGGATTATAACATACATATGCTTGATAATCTTTGATATTAATTCCATCTACAAATTGAAATATATTTCCATAAATATCTTCCATTCCTCTATATATCATGGAATGTTGTCCATCATTATTAAGTGTCCCTGATTTCATGCCTAATGTATCGCAACCACCACTAGATATTACTATACTATTGGCCACATTTCCTCTTCCTAATTTTTCTTGAGAATCATAATTTGCATATTCTACTAAATATAATAATTGAATAATAAAGTAATGATAATCTAATTGACTGAATTCATTTCCTAAGGCTCTTGCATAGTCTCTAAATTCGCCTATTGTTTTATTTCTTAACGGTTGTGCTCCACTTTTACTATAAACCCCTGTTTCAGTTCCTGACATCGTATATCTTCCTATTGAAAATTCATTGCTTTTTGTATATCCTTCTATTTTATTTTTAGATATTAAAACATATTCATATCCATTCTCTTGATATCTTCTATAATAAAATTCTGGTATTTTTGTAAATACATAATCATCAGTATATGAAAATCCTTCTTCATTCCATCTTGTCTCTTTTCCTGTTGCTTTATTCCAACTGTAAGTATATATTTCACTCCATGGATAAATATTGTCAAAATCATTTGTTACTTCTTGTGTTCCTATTTGTGCTTTTGCTTCTAATCCAACACTATTATCGATTCTTTCCCACTCTGTTGATGAGCTATTAATTTTTCTTTTTACTCCATAGATTTTGACATCAACTTCATCTTCTTCTATCACACATGGATTTTTTTCTACTATTGTTGGCTCTTCATCTTCATATTTCTTTTCGATACAGTATTTTCCGTATTTTGCTATAATACTCATATCTCCACTATTATCTATTACTAATAAGCCACTTTCTGGTTTACTTCCTTTTATACTTAATGTATCACTTGTTAAATCAATTACATTTGAAGAATTCCCCTCTAGCATTCCTTCTATTTGATATTGTTCTCCTGCTTCTAGTAATCCATTTACTGATTGAATTGCTGCTCCTTTTCTGGCATCTTCTATTACACCCATAATCATTGGCGTTGCGATTAGTGCGATAATTGCAAGTATTACGATTACCGCTAATAATTCTATCAATGTAAATCCTTTTTTCTTCATATACATCTCTCCTTACTCCTATTCTGATACTTTTCTAATTCTTTTATTCTTATATACACCACTAGTGTACTATATTTTATTTTTCTTTTCAAGACAATAAAAAAGAGGGGTACCCCCCCCCCGTTTACAAATAGTAAATATTAGAAATGCTTACTATTTGAAACTATTCTATGATTTTATTTCTACATTTAGATTATCATAATTTTATTTTAAATGCAAGATTATGTTGTCCCTTTACACCACGATTTTTATCTTTTAATCATTAATTTAATGAAACATATTATCGAATAATTTTAAATTTTTCTTAATCAGAATAGCATCCACAATATCAATTAAAGAATAAATGACTGCAAGTATTCCGATAAAACGAGTAATTGCAACCACTCCTGACATTGGATTGAATAATAATATAATACCACATATCATCATTAACACTGCCATTACAAAAATAGTAATCCATATGGGTTGGTTGAATGAACGCAAGGCAATTGCTATTCTTAATTTATAAGCACTACTCACAATAAACCATAAACCGATTGCAATTGGAATCATAATGGTTAGTGCATTTGGTCTTACAAGGATTAAAATTCCTAATATGATGGAAAGTAATCCGCCACTAAATCCATCCAATAATGAAAATGATATATCATGATATCCCATTATCAATTGATATACTCCATTCGCAATCAATAGTATAGAAATGCCATAAGCCATGATTGTAAGTGATTTCTCAGGGTTAGTGATTAAAATAATTCCAAACACACAAAATAGTGCAGATGAAATTAGAGAAATCCATAATGTTTGATTAATCGTTTTTCGCATATTTATCCTCTTTTCTAAGTTGATTATATCAAAATAATTGATATAATACTATACTATTTTTCTTTCATGTTGTTCTTCCATTTCATTACTACCATCTATAGTATCTGAAAAATATGGATTTGAATTACTCAATATCATATCATTATCAGTAGGTACTGATGCTATAAAATGAAATAAATCATAAGATAACTTTTCCTGCGTTGTTCTAATTAGCCCAATCGCACCCTTTTCATTTGGCTTAACTGCTCTAATTCCATTCAATCGATTTACCATATCAATATTACAAATTTTAGGAATAAAATAGTGAATCCAAATATCATTTTTCTCATCTTTCGTAATTTCAATTGATAATGCGTGCCCTCTATCACGTACCATAATCAATACCTGATTTTCTAAGCCAACAATATCTGTAACACCACAATCTAAATCAAATGGCCATGTTTGAAAAACTTGCTCTGCTAGTGGATTTTCATTACCATATAGTATAATTGATTCTTGACTCAAGTTTTCCTTTTTTGAACGAATAGGCATTATTTTATAATAATTTTCGTTATTTACAATCGCACAGTGTAAAACATGTAACATCTCATTTACTGTCTTACACTCTCTTAAGATATTATAAGCACTTCCATAAAATAAAGAATAACCAGTAAATTCTGCTTTGGTTTCATCAATAATATAATTGCTCATATTTGTAAAGCAATCTTCATACAATTTTTGAAAACTGCTATAATCATTTCTTGTATTTAAAATCTTATCTTGAATATAATCCATTTTTTCTATTATGACATTGTCAACACCATCACCAAAATTAAATGAATCAGCAATTTGCACCAATATATCTTTTAATTCTCTTACCCATTTCCATAATGCATCTTTATATTCGACCATCGCATCTTCATTATAAGTAACTGCAGTTGTTGGTAAAAATTCAACCATGATTTTTTTCTTAATCAATAAATCCCGTTTTAAAAAATTTCTCAAATCGTTCTAAATTTATATTCATATTTTACCCATCCTATTTTATTAAGTATATCATTTTTTCCCAAATTATACAACAAACCAAACACCACCAACGTATATATATCATATACTTTAGTGAGGTGTATGTTTTGAAAAAAGTATTAGTTTTATTTGGTGGGAGTTCGAGTGAACATTACGTTTCATGTAAATCTGCCAAAAGTGTCATTGAAAATATAGATACAACGAAATTCCACTATAAAATGGTCGGAATTGATTTTGATCATACTTGGTATCAATTTAGCGGGGATCTTTCCTATTTAGAAAATGGCAATTGGAAAGATGCAAACATTTTAAAAATTGATAACATTGTAAATTACTTAAAAGCGTTTGATGTTGTATTTCCTATGATGCATGGTGTATATGGAGAAGATGGCACACTACAAGGAATGCTAGAATATTTCCACATACCTTTTGTTGGATGTAAAACTTTAGCAAGCGCAATTGGAATGGATAAAGCTATGTCAAAACGTTTCTTTGATTCCTTACAAATTCCACAAGTTCCTTATTTGGTTATTGACTCAAAATATAAAATAAATGAGATTTTAGAAAAAATGAAATTTCCTGTTATAGTAAAACCTTCTAATGGTGGATCCTCCATTGGAATTACAAAAGCAGAAAATAAAAAAGAACTTATTAAAGCTATCAATGAAGCTAAAAAATATGATTCTAAAATTATTATAGAACAATTTATTGTATGTCGTGAATTAGAGTGCGCTGTTTTAGAAAAAGATGGTAATTTAATATGCTCCAATCCTGGTGAAATTAAATCCGCAAATGAATTTTATGATTATGAAGCAAAATATATTAACCAAAATTCCTATACAGTTATCCCTGACGATTTAGAAAAAACGACCATTTCAATAATTCAAGAATATGCGAAAAAAATATTCATCAATTTAGGATGTAATGGGTTATCTAGAATTGATTTTTTCTACGAAGAAAATACAAAAAATATCTATATCAATGAAATCAATACATTACCTGGTTTTACAACAATCAGTATGTACCCTAAGCTCATAGAACAAAAACAGATTTGTTATAAAGATTTAATTACAATTTTACTCGAAAATGCTACATAAAAAATCCTAGTAAATTGATGTCACCTATTCAAAATTCACATCAAATTACTAGAATTTTTTTGTTAACTTTTGATATCACGTTTTTGATAAATAGTGTTTATGATGACATATAAAACAATACATGTTACAATTGATATAAAAATTCCCAAATGGAGTGAAATAGTTGTTTGTTTTAGTATTTCCATGTATACATTACTTTTTTCTAAAATAAACCCACAATTGAAATATGGTAATGGTGTATATAGAAAAATAGAAAACAATTTATTGTATTCACATAAATAATAAGTGATTGGGGCTAAAATAGTTAGTACAGTAGTTATACTAGTTGTAATCGTTGTATTTAAAGTAATTGTAGAAAGAAATAATAAAATGCATAGAAAAGCTAAAATGGGAATATTAATGATAAATAAATCTTTTAGCAAATATAAATAATAATTGACTTCTATTACCTTATTATTAAAGTAAATCAATTTTGGTGTAAATAAATCTTGAAATCCATATTTTATTCCTGCATAGATGCTAAGCATTAAGAGTCCAATAAACCAGACAATATATGTGTATAAAATCAAATAAATGAATTTAGATAATAGTACTTTCCATCTTTTAATAGGCGCCGTAATAATATTTTTAATAGTCCCTGTATTATGTTCTTTACTTACAATTCCACTACAAGATATACTTACAATAAGCAAGACAACAATCGATAAATAAAATATTTTGTTCACAATCATTTTACTTGTAATATAATTTGTAGCATAAATAGAGTTTGCTGTTGATATATGTAACATATCATGTTTGATATTGTGTTTGATGCTATAAAGTAGTATTGCTCTTTGCATAGTAACATTTTGATTGAAGATATTGATATAGCGGTAGTATGACTTAGAATACTGTATTGGAAATTCTTCAAAATGCAATTGCGCACTTTGCAAATAGTATAAAGCACGGAAATCTTCTACCGACTGTACTTTTTGTTCTATTATTTCTTTTGCGAAAGGTTTATTATCTTCATTTATTTTTCCTGTATTAAATAAATATGTTATATATAAATAAAATTGATCACGTGCTAATAAATTTTTATATATCTCAACCGTTTTTTGATTCATAACAAATAAATTATTTAATTCCTCTTGTGAATAATTATTACAATAATAATTCATATTTGATTCAAATTCTCCATTAGATAACTCATTTTCACATAGCATTACTATTGTAGGATTGTTTCGATTTTCTTGTAAAAGCTCAATTATATAATTATTTTTTAATATATATTTTAAATTTTGACCGAGTTCAAATTTCCAATCTATTGTCTTTATATTTTTATCAATAAAATATTGATTTAATTTTAAACTAATGCTTGCATAATATAATTGATATTTTTCTTTTAATGTCAATTCTTCTTTTTTGGATAAACTATTGTAATTATCCTCATAGATAACATTTTCTGAATGTAACATAGAAAGTATATTGCTTGGTTGCATCGATAAATCGACGAATTCGGTTAAAAATATTGATGAAATTAACAAAACAAATACAATAATAAGCCATTTTTTTATTGTACAATTCTTGATAAACTCACTTTTGACTAATTTTATAATTTTCATATTATCACCTAAATATTCCTTTGATTCATTTTCAAGAAAAATTCTTCTTCCAAATTTCTATTTTTATATTTAATTTCTTCAATGCCAAATTGACTTATTATTTTTCCTTCATCTATAATTACAATTTGATCACATATGTTTTCAACTTCCGATAGAATATGACTACTGATTAAAATACTCATGTGTTCTTTTTTACTAATTTCTTTTAATAAATTTCTTAGTTCTTTGATTCCAACTGGATCTAACCCATTCGTTGGTTCATCTAAAATTAAAAGTTTGGGTTTTTTAATCAAAGCATTTACTAATCCAAGTCTTTGTTTCATTCCTAATGAATATGTTTTTACTTTTTCATCTATTCTCGTATCTAATTTCATAGAAACAATCATTTGATTGATATAATCCTTATCTTGAATTCCATTGATTAAAGAAGTAATCTCTATATTTTTTCTAGCACTTAAATTGGCATATAAATCTGGATTTTCAATAATACATCCTGTATTTGATAATGCTTTTTCTAGATTCTTTTTGGTGTTATAACCACATATCTTAATGGTACCCATATCTGCATGATATAAATTCAATATGGTTTTAATCAAAGATGTTTTTCCGGCACCATTTGGTCCAATTAAACCAACTATATCTCCCTCATAAATGTCCAAATTAATATCTTGTAGTACCATTCTATTACCAAACTTTTTTGATACATGCGATACTTCTAATACTTTGGCATGATGGTTTTTATCTATTTCTTTTTTCTTAAAATCTCTTTCACCATTTAATAGTTCTTTTACGGTTACATCAAATAATTCTGCTAATGTAGTTAAGTAATAAATATCGGGTGCATTGATACCTGTTTCCTTGTTCAAATGACACATCATCAATACTATTATTATTTGGGGAGATTATGGCTTTATAATCTCCACCAATTTTTAAAATAAATCTAATCACATTAGGATTCTCATTTCCATTCTCATCTTTTTCTCCTATTATGATTTTCTCAACTAAATTTTCAAATGTTGCCTCATCAAATTCTTTTAAAGATTTCTCACTTTCAAACACAACTTCTTCTATCTCTTTTAGTCTTTTAGAAATTTCTTTGTTATTATTGTTTTCTAACTCTAATTGATAGATTTCATCATTTAGGCTTTTGATTTTACCATTTATTTCTTTTTCCTTTTCAGTATAAGCATTTTTATTCTCATAGTCATCTAGTTTCATATCAATTAAATTAGATAATCTTTTTTGTTGTGATTCTAGTTCTTTATAAAGTTTATCAATTTTAGTCTTGCTATCATCACTTTCTAGAGTTTCACGTATTGCCTTTAATAACTTATCTTTTGTCTTATGCTTTTTCTCCACAATAGAATTATAAATTTGTATGAATAAATCTTTTAAAAAATCTTCTCTAAAGGTTATAGAGTGTTCACAATTACTTTTCTTAACTACTTTATGATAACAAGCCCAATAGACTTTTTGACTTCCATCTTTATACTTGCCACTAACTCTACGAGCATAATTTGTTCCACATAGTCCACATTCTATTTTAGAACTAAAAGCATATTGACTTGTGAATTTACTTGCATGACTTTTGCCATCAGGGATTATCTTCTTACTTCTTTTTGTTAGTATTTCTTGTACTTTGTCCCAAACTTTTCTTGTAATGATAGGTGTATGATGATCTTTGACATAATATTTTTCACGTTCGCCATAATTTCTTGTTTTCTTATGTGTTAGAGGACTTATCGTATAATACTTTTGACACAATAAATCTCCAACATATTTTTCATTAGAAATCATTTCTCTTACACCTTGTTGAGTAAAATTTTTACCTGTATAAGTTTTATAACCTTTTTCATTAAGTCTATTAGCAATCGTTCTTGTTCCAACTCCATCAGCATACCAATTAAATATCATTCTAACAACACTTGCTTGTTCTTCGTAAACTTCTAGTGTCTTCGTTTCCTTATTCCATTTATAGCCATAGCATTCTGCTTTACCAACAAATTCTCCTCGTTTCATCATTGCTTTTATTCCCATTTTAACGTTTTGAGAAGTTGATTCACTTTCAGCTTGAGCAAATGCACTAAAGAGTGTTAAAAACATTTCACTTTCAAGTTCTAATGTGTGAATATTTTCCTTTTCAAAATACACATCAACTTTACGTTCTCTTAAATCTCTTACATACTTTAAGGTATCAATAGTATTTCTTGCAAATCTTGATATTGATTTTGCTATAATAATATCTATCTTACCATTTAAAGCATCGTTTATCATTCTTTGAAATTCAGTACGTTTTTTAACTTGTGTTCCACTTATACCCTCATCAGCATATATTCCTACAAACTCCCAATTTGGATTCGCTTTTATCTGTGCTGAATAATGTTTTATTTGTGATGAATAACTTGTTAATTGTTCCTCACTATCTGTTGAAACTCTACAATATGCACATACTTTCTTTAGTTTATTTTCAGTATTGATTTCTTCGGTTATGAGATTATTACTTTTAATAACCTCAACAATCGCCATTTTACCTCTCTTTCTTTTAATGTTAGACATTAAATAAATGTCCTCTGTATTTATTATATCTTATTTTTGTACATTCCTGTAGCCTTTTAATAAAAATTCTTTATTTTTTCTTTCAGTACGTAATATTGTTTTTCTGTAATAAGTTTTAAATTCAGTAATTTACTTATTATTGATAAGTTAATTGTTTCATCTAATATATTTTCAATTTCAATTTGTGTTAATTTTTTAGTATCGTTCAATAAACTTCCCCCTTTCTTTTTAGTTTTAATAATAATTCTTTTTCATATATAATCTCATTTCCTCCGTTCAATACTATTTATAATCGCCTAATAATTCTTGCATTTCTTGTAGTTCTTTTTCAGTTGGTGGAATCGCCTCACAACGTTTGCCATTCCATACCATAACACCATCAGGATCATACCTAATATGTGGTGCTTTTCTTCCTGTTTTAATGTCATTTGGGTTATTTGAAATATCAGTTGTTGTAATAAAACTCTGTATGTGTTTAGTTTTATCAACATAAGAATTTAGATAACCTTTGATAAAGACTTTATTTCCTTTAACAAAATAATCTTGATAAGTGTTATATAATTCTCTTGATATATTTAAACTTACATAAACCTTTTTATCATCATTTAAAGTATATTTGTTAGTTGTTAATCCAAACTTAATATACTTATCATTAGTATCTGTAACAACATTGATTATTCCTGATATGATAACCTCATTATAATTTACATTTTCATAATCCATATATCAAATCCTTTCATTTAATTTCTTTAGTTATTTAAATTACTTAAAATAAATTTAAATATAATTAAAATATTTATTTATTATACTTATTTATTATTCTTATATTCTTTGGTAGAAGTATTTTGCTATGGGGTATAGCAGTATTCTTCCATAGGGTATAGAAGAATATTGCTACTCGGTTTGTATGGGATAGATGTGTCTTTCAAAGTTTACGTATTCAACTCTTATATAATTTGCTCTTTTTAGTTCGCTGATAGAATTAGTAATCGTTCTTTTAGATAGGTTTACTTTATCACTTATATAATCATTACTTGCATAACAATAACCTTTATTATTCGCAAGTGATAGAATAACACCATATACAAGTTTTTCTGTGGAATTTATCTTATTACTTTTAACTATGGAATCATCTAGTATAATGCAACCCATAGTCTTATAATCCTATTTCATATTCTTTTTCTTTTGGTTTTTCATGATAAGTTACTTCTTTTGTATTGTCATCACAATTAAAATATAAATAATCTCCTGTTGAATCAATAACTTTGATACTATTACGATTAACTAGATATATTTTAAATTCATCTATATTTAAGTTTTTCTTTAAGTAATCTAAAATATAGTATTGTGGGATCGTATCAACTCTGTTTTTTACAATATCAACTCTTGTTAATTCTCTCATAGACATTCTCCTTTCCTTTATTTGATTTAAACAACAAAAAAACCTGTATTATCTACAAGTCTAACTACTAAAAATAAGCAAAGTTATCCCTGAAACTTTATTTTAAATCCTGTTTCATCGGATTATATTATTTGAAATAACACATACATTTCTTTTTATTTTAATAGTTCTTTGAGTATGTCTTATTTCAAACTAGATTCATTCTATTACTAGAATAGGTACTAACATAAGCCTTTCATCTTACTGTACCTCTTATAACTAACGCTTTTCGGCACTTTAGTTAAGTGTTATTGTGTACATTCCTGTTGCATATTCTTGAAAATATTTTAGATACTTTAATTGTTTTAATATTTCAAGACTTCTTTTCAAACCCTTATTTTTAATTTTAATGGTTTGTTGTATCTCTCCTATATTTATGTCTGTGATAATTCTATCAAATCCTTTAGAATAGATATAAGAGTAAATATACTTCGTTTCTTTTGGGATTCTTTTATCTTCCCAAATCTCTTGTGGTACTTCTAGGTGTTTAATCCTCATTCATTTAATCCCTCCTTTCAATGTTAATTTTCGGTAACACATACAATATACATAATAATTACGAAGTTGTCAACACTTTTTGAAACATTTTTATGTATTTTGTTGATTTTAGGTAACATATATGCTATTATGTATGTGTGAGGTGTATTACAATGCAAGAAAAAAAGATTGGCGAGATAATCGCTGAAGCACGAGAAAAAGCAAAACTTTCTCAAAGACAACTTGCTAAAATTGCAAATATTAGTAATGCTGAATTATCTAAAATTGAATCAGGAGAAAGAGAAATACCTAACCCTAAAACTTTAAGAAAGATTAGTAGACACATAAACGTAAATTATAATGAAATGATGTACATGATAGGTTTGGGTATGGAAGTTAGTTCATTAAATCCATTTATTAAGGATTACTATGAAAAAATGAATTTAGATGAATTAAATGAGGCTGAAATCAATGTGTTAGGTAGTATTACTAATTCAGAACAATTAGTTAAGTCGTGTGAAGAAAATTTAAAAAAGCAAAACATATTAGAAAGTGAAAAAGAATTACTACTACATACAATAGAAGATACAAAATATCAAATCAATACGTCTAATGAAATTGTTAATTTAATTCTAAGTTTAAAAGTAAAGGAGAGAAACAAAAATGCAAAGAAATAAAAATCTAATAAGAAATATTGGAATCGTATTATTAAATATTTTTATGTTAGTAAGTTTAGTATTCGTTTTAATACTCAAAAATGATTATGGTTATAATCTATATTGGGTTATTACTCCATTTTTAATGGTGTTGGTGTTAATGGTAATTGCAAGATGGAGTGTAAGAGGATTAAATGTTGATAAAGAAGAATCAAGAGTGATACAACGATCTTTTGATGACTCTACTACATTATCAACTGTATTCTTTGGTGTAGTATATTTAATTATTCAGGGTGCTGAATGGGTTAAACAAAGCATCACACATAATCAATATATTATAATCGGATTCTTTATTGTAATGGTAGTATATGAAGTGTTTACTTATTTAGCAATTTATGTAGCAAAGAGAGATACTGCAAGATTATTAGAAAAAACATATAATAAGAAGAAATAAAATTACGAACACGTTTTGTTGTCGTAAGACAATGAAAGTGGGAAAAGTAATTTTATTCATCAATACTTTTGTGATAACAAAAGAAAAAAATAACCTTTTTGCTTTAGTCGTAAGACTTTAGCATTAAGGTTATTTTCATTAAAAAAAGGCTATCACGTTTTGTCAGCTATGCTGATGAAAGTTGTAGTCCTTTTTTTCTTTTTATGAAACGTAAGTGAAATAAAAAGGCAACAATATTACATTGTGAAACTTTGTAATATGTTGCTTAAAAGGGGTTTCAAAAGGGATCACCCTTTGCACACATCGTTATTGGCTTTGCCAATATCGTAGTGTGTTACCTAGTCGCCAAGAACTAGGTTTTAACCGAGCCATTAGTTATGTAATTTCTTTTGGCTCGGTTCTCGCTTTAATCTGTTCTATAAATTGTAATTTGTATTACTTATTACTATCTATTATTTTTAATATTGTGTCTAAATCTTCTTTTGATATTTTTGATTGTTTATCTCCTTTTTGAATTTCTTGACAACTCTCTTTTAAATAATATACTTCATTGTCTATTATTATTTTGTGAGTATTTATCCCATCACATATTTCAGAGTTGTATTTTGAATTAACTAATATATTGTAAATTTTATTGATGTCATCATAATTATTTATTTCTATTGTTTTACCTTCATATTCTATTGTGATGACTTTTTCATTTGGTAAATCATAATTCATAAACCAACTTCCCATTTTTACACCAATATTATTTTCATAAGGCTCATTTGGAGATACTCCAACATATCTAATAACTTTATAACCTAATCCCCAATAAGTCACTTTACTACCATCATTACTAACTATTTTAATACAATACTTTGGCTCATGTCCTGTTGTTACTCTACCACTATCTGCATAGTTTGTTATGATTCCTGCAACTATAAGTATAACTAAAATTATTCCTGCACCAATATATATTTTCTTTTTCATAAACGCATTTCCCTTTCAAATTGTAATTTGTTAGTTTTTACAATCTCCTTCTGTATATTCCATAGAATAATCCCCAATAAATATATTTTTATCGTTTTTAATAGTGTTACATACTATCATTGTAATATCTTTGTCTTTTGATTTGTAAATCTTTGTTCCTCCATCTTTTAAGGTATCTTTTAATTCTAATTTATCAGTTATCGATTTAATGCTATCATTCATTGTTCTATTAGCATTTGAAATATATTCCTTTAAAATCATGGTTTTTCCATCTATAACATAAAATTGTTCAATATTACCTGCTAAATAAATCTTTCTATCACTAAAAGTGAAATAATCATTAAATCTAATATCATTATGAATTTCTGGTTTTTCAATATAAAAATCAAAATTGTTACTTGTTGTATCTACTGGAGTATTACCCAAATTTTCTTTTTTTCCATCAAAGTTTTCTCTATCAGTAACATCTTTATAAATAGTATAGTAAATTACTCCTCCAATAGTTACTAACAAAATTAAAATCACAACTCCTATTACTATTTTTTTCTTATTATCCATAAAACAACATCTCCCTTACAAATTGTAATTTATTTAACTTATTATTTTCTTATCAATATATCTGGATACTCACTAGCAACTTTTTCTGCTGAAATATATTTATTTTCTAAAGCATATTTAAGAGTCATTACTTTATTATTTAACATAAATTTAATCAATATTTCATTAGGATCTTTACTATTTAAATAATAACTATTTTTACCATCTTTGTATATTAATGTTTGCTCTGTTTGATTAATATCATCTCTAAAATCTAAAATTCCAGAAAATATATAATCAGTTGTATCTTCAATTATTTTTCTTAAATCAGTATTATCTGTGGTTACATAAGGACAACCATTAAGACTTTTAGGCATTAATCTTGCACCATCACCCCAAATATAAATGGTATCAATAAGTTTATTATTTTTGTCATACATATTAAATTCAAATCCATGTCCATCAGAAGTACATACTTCGCCATATCTTTTACTGCTTGAAATAGCACTTAATATTTCTGTCAGTTTTTCTTTATCGGTTATTGTTCCTAACTCTTCTTGACTAGATTTTATAATTATTTTAGTAGTGTCATTAATTTTATTTAATGTTTCTGTAGGAATAGATTTACCATTTTCAGTATTTTTCCTAGTTACACACTTGTTAGTGATTTCTTTGAAATCTACATCGTTGTCATTAGTATGAATGTAAATTGTTGGAGTAGTAGGACTTTCATACTTTTGATATACAGAAAATTTTTCATAAAAATATTTATCAAAATCTTTCATTACACTAGATTCATAAGTTCCATTTTTTGGAAAAACCATTACATAAATATTATTTGGATGATTACTAGCATATACTCCTTTATAATAGGAGATTTTTTCTTTATCACTATTTTTTATTTCACTCAAAGGTATTTCTATTAAATCATCTTTTTCGGTTACAAGATAGCCTCCTAATTGGCTTTCTAAACATTGTACTAATTGCTTATCATAATCATCTGTTGCTTTATTATCTTCATTTTCACTATATGATTTGACAATAGTTTGTCCTAATATAGTCATTTGTCCATAAGTTATTTCTCCTGTTGTTGCGTTAATATCAAGACCTATTTTATATCCTAAACCATCATATCTTGTCATACTACCCATATATCCATTTTCTACACAAAATATAGGTCTTTTTAAGTGCTTAACTCTGTTCATATCAACAAAGAATAATACACCATATAAAACTATAAGACTTATTATAACTACTAAAATTATTTTAATTTGTTTTTTCATAATTCCTCCTATTCAACAAATTACTATTTCTGCATCACTTTGTAATATAATTATATCACTTTTTCTTAATGATTTTAACTAGATTTAATAATCTTTTATCAATAATCAATACTTAAAAATTCACAAATATTGTTAAATAACTGAATTCGTTTAAGTTTTTTAATAATAAAATACAATACAATTATTTCTATTACAAACATAATAATAGTGATATTTATTGCCATACCTAAACTCATAACAGAAAGTGCTAAATCTCTCGGTATATTCATTAAATCACAATAATTAATTCCAATTTTGTAATCAAACATTATTAAGCCTATTAATGCTACAAAGATTAAGGTTAATATAAGAGCCTTTAAAACACATAAACAAATATCTTTGAAACTTAAATACATATTCATTTCCCCTTTCTATAAAAGATTATATCACATTTTTGATACATTACCCGCTATTTTCGTATCAAATTAAAATTTGATGGGAAAATTATTATGGTGAAACATATATGATAGGAAATAATTTAAAGTATTGTAGAGAAGAATTAGAGATGACACAAACTGAATTGGGTAATATATTTGGTGTAAGTAATTCAACAGTTCGTGGTTGGGAAAATGCTTATGATTCTATACCATTAAAGAAATTAGTAAAGTTCTGTAATCAATTTAATTATTCAATAGATTTTGTTTTAGGACTAACTAGAGAAAATCAAGAACATACAAATAACATAGTGATTAACCAAGTCAAAATTGGAAAGAAACTAAAATCATTGAGAACTAAATTAGGCTTAACTCAACAAGAAATTGCTGATGAATGTTCTATATCTCGTTCTACTTATAGTCATTATGAAATAGGTATGAGTTTGATAACAACATTAACTTTATATACAATCTGTAAAAATCATAATCTTTCTATTGATGAGTTTTTAAGAAAATAAAAAAGTGAGAATATGCTAAATCAATAACATATCTCACTTTTCTTATAGGCTCATTTCGTAGTCATCTTTGTCTTTTTCTTTATAAGATTTTTTGCTGGTTTTTAAATAACTAGGAATTTCTGCATAATCAAATAATTCATCTTCTTTGGTTGTTCCTTTGGAAATATCATAAACATCATTGGAGTCAAAATCCTCATTATTATAATAGTCCTTTATTTCGCTTGTAGTGGCTTCTTTTGTAGGTTCATTACCAATTTGTAGTATTTCTCTAAAAAAGTGTTTAATTGCCTCTAAAATGGCTTTTAAATAGGTTTTAAGGTTGTTATTCTCTTTTGTTAAGTTTTGATTTCTAGTAGTAAGTGCTTTTACTTCTCTTTGAAGATTCTTATTTTCTTTTTCTAGTGTTTGATGACTTGTAGTGTAGGTATTAACTTCATTAAATAATTGCTCTATTTTAGGTTGAAATTCTATTGCTTTTTTTGTTTCTTGTATAACATTATTCATACTATCAAAAGTGTCTTTTCTAACCTTTACATATTCTTTATCAATAATGGTACTTTTGGTTGTTTTCATTTTTTCTTCAAAATCGTTCATAGCATTATCAAGATTTTTATTGATAGTGGTTACTTTATTTTCATAATATCTAGTGGTTTTCTTAAATTCTTTAATTTTAATGTGTTTTCTATCACTATTTTTAATACCTCGTTCTAGTTCAAATCCTGCTTCCTTTAATCTTAAATTATAAACATCTTGTAATTCTGATAAGTGAATATTGTCTTTAATATATTGTTTTTTTGAAATAGTAAATCTTTCAGTATTTGTTCTTTTATCTAATTTTTTAACAAGTGGAACAACTACACAATGAATGTGAGGTGTTAGTTCATCCATGTGGATTGTTGCGTGTAATACTTGTTCTTTTTTATAACCTAAATCATTGTAAACAAAATCCATACAAGTATCAGCCCACCTCATTATTTCTTCTTTACTCATATTATCAAAAAACTTATGTGTTGCTGTAAACATTAATTCATCTGCAACAACACTTTTAGATTTATTTAACATTTCATTAAAAGTTCGTTTTCTATCATCTCTTTCAGTTTTCATTCTTTCGTTGTGTTCTTTTTCATAGTCTTTTACAAGCATTTTAAAGCCCTTAACATATTTTTCTTTTAAGGGTACTAATTCTATATTATCTTTCGTTAATTCTAATTTAATATTAGGGTTACTTTTATAGGCTTTTTTCTCACGTTTGTTATGAGATCCTATTTGTGCTAAATCATTTATAGTCATTATTGGCTCACTTCTAAATATTCCATAATTCATATATCATTCCTCACTTTCTTTACACAAAATAAAAAAGATATGATTTCTCACATACCTTTGTTAATTTCATAACCGAATTATTATAAGTTTTTACTTTATTTTAGTTTTATTAAGTATTTGTATCAATTAGAGGACATTTTCTTATTTTATATGTTTATTGATACCATAATACTTAAATTATAATCAATTTTTGCTTTTTCTTCGTGTTTTACAATTATGTTTGTTTCTTCAATTTTCCCTTTAAAATAAAGCAAATCTTGTATATTTTTATTTTGTGTCATTTGTAAGGTCATAGTCCGCGTTCCCATTTTGATACAGAGTTATCCGAAATTCCTAATTTATCTCCTATTTCTTTTTGTGTATAGTGGTGCTCTACCCTCAATTCTGCAATAAATTTTCCCATTTTTTGTTGATTCATGTTCTTCACCTCTTTGTACCGATTATACAAAATTTCATACAAAAAAACTATGACTTATTCAGTCAGTAGTGAAATATATGAATTTATGCTATAATGTTATAAGGTGATAACATGGAATATGTAGATGAAATAACAATGGATCCTTATACACCCGGATTCGTCATTACAAAAGAAGGTAATATTATTTCCATGACAACTGAAAATCATAATCGTTTCTTCCAAAATGTCATTGGAAAAGAAATATTGAAACTTACAGGTGGTATTGGAAAAGTTGGAATTACTAAAACGGGTAAGAACACAAATGAAATTAAAAGTGTTGCAAAACAAAATAATACAGGTATTTTGTTTCAAATATTATTAGATGATTTTGGGTGTTTACCATATCAAGGATGCAGTTCTGAAAACAGAATATATAATGGTGGTATTTTATATATCAATTCTTTAGAAGAACTCACTGAAATACAATTACAAAAAATATTAAATATTTATCAGAAAATAAATGAAACCTATCATATGACTATTGTTAAAGTAGGTAAAGCTGATATGAATGATGAGTGGATTCAATATGAACAAATACAGGAAGAGTTAGAATTACGAAATAAAACATTACGATAAAAAGCTACTTCTCATACAATGATATTTTCAATGTTATTTATCTAATTTATTATATTTTTATATATACTATATTTAGATGATAAATAGAATTTTATCATATTCAATAAGAATGAAAGGATAACAAAAAATGAAAACAAAAATATTAATTTATGGGTTCATTTTTATAATATTTACAATGACTAGTTGTTCCAATCACAAAATCGCAAAGCAAACAAATCCCTATAGTCAAAGTGAGGTAAATGAAAATATGGAAAATCTAGATAAAATGATACAGGTTACTATTAATGAAAAAAATTATTATGCAACACTAGAACAAAATGCCACAGCTAAAGCTTTTTTTAATTTATTACCACAACAATTTACATTGACTGAGTTAAATGGTAATGAGAAATATATTTATATGGATTATAACTTACCAACAAATCCATATAACCCTAAGCATATTGAAAAAGGCGACATTATGCTTTATGGTAATAATTGTTTGGTTTTATTTTATGAATCTTTTGATACAATTTACAGTTATACGAAAATAGGATATATTGAGAATCTACCTGATTTAGGTAATGGCAATGTAACAGTTACATTTTCAAAATAAAAAAGCTAGTTGTTCTAGCTTTTTTATACATTTAATAATTCTACTAATTCTTCTTGAATACCTTTAAAATTCTTCATATCGTAAAATAGAGGTTTTTTCATACAATATCCCTCTATTTTTTTATTAAGTTATAAAATAATATACATTAGTAAATTAATTTTTTGATTTTTACTTTTTTTTCGTCTTATTTTGCTTTAATTTTATTTTATAAAAAAACAAACTTAATACAAGTTTGCTCTCTTTTATAAATGGGGCGCGATGTGGGAATCGAACCCACGCATAATGGAACCACAATCCACCGTGTTAACCACTTCACCAACCACGCCATGTAACATAAGTTACATGTTATATTTTATCAATAAATCAATGAATAAGCAAGACTTTTTGATAAAATTTAGTAACTTATTCATCTTTCATATGAAAACGAGAAGATACTAAATCTGTACCCATATGATTATCAAACAAAATCGTACGATTCTTTTTATCAAACTGTATAATTCTATCATAATTGACAATACATGCTCGATGTGAATAGACAAAACGATCATCTAACATTTTTTTGAATTCTACTAAAGGTTTATTCACAATAATTTGATTATCAGTTGTTTGAATCGTACATTTACGATCTTTGTCTCTCATAATATATAAAATATCATTCATAGCAATTGTGTGTATAATATTTTGATTTTTAAAACGAATGATTTTTTTCATACTTAATGTTTTTAATGCATAGGTAATAGATTCTTCTAATTCTTTTTGATAATCTCCATTTTTGTCAATAAAATCTAAAAACAAAAATCGACTTTTTAACATATCTTTTTCATATTTTTGATAATACGCTGTACAAAAAATAAGCATACTATCAATATCATTTTTACGAATAAGTTTGGCAATATTAATTCCTGATTTTCCATGCACTTCAATATCTAGTATATAGATTTTAAGTGATGTTTTATGATTTAAAACTTCCATAAACTTTTCATCATAACAATCAAATAAATATTTTTCATATTCCATGTTATTATGCATCATAACACGATCTATTACTTGTACTACTTCTTCTCTAAATACTGCTTTATCATCACATACAATATAATGAATCATACACCACACGACCTTACTATAATTTGTATACTATTAGCGAACTTTATTCAACCCTTTTTTCAAAATTTTACAATAGGATATATATAAATGAGGAAAAGTTGTCTCAATCATAAAAAATAATGTTCGAACATCACATATAGTTAGACACCCATACACACTAGATAAAAAACCATATGATAAGGTGAAAGGGGAAAATTTTATGTACAGTTACCAAGATAGAAATTTAAATTACTATAACAATATGAATTTTAATCAACCATATTATACAGAAGATGCCAATCCAGCATCACTATATGATCCATATCAAGGATTTATTCGTGGAAATATGTTTCCAGATTTGTATAATTGGTATAAATTCGAACAACCTATGGATTTAACAGTAAAAAGTGAAAAAGATCAAATGCTTATCTACTTAGATGCGCTTTCATTCGCTACTATTGATATAAACTTATACTTAGATATTTATCCAAATGATAGAGATATGATTTCATTATTTAATCAATATCGTATGGAAGCCGATCGTGTAAGATCTGAATATGAAAACAAATATGGTCCTATCTTAGTCGATAGTGACGCATCTAATACATATCCTTGGGCTTGGGATAATCGTCCATGGCCATGGGAAAATCAATAAGGAGGAAAAGTTATGTGGATTTATAAGAAAAAATTAGAATATCCAGTAAATATTAAAAATAAAGATCTCCGTATGGCTAGATATATATTAACACAATATGGAGGCCCTGCCGGAGAACTATCAGCTGCATGGCAATATTTAAATCAAAGATATACAATGCCAGATGAAAAAGGAAAAGCACTATTAACAGATATTGGTACTGAAGAGCTTGCCCATGTCGAAATAATTTCTACTATGTTATATCAATTAATGAATGGTGCTACCGTAGAAGAATTAGAAGCTGCTGGATTAGGTCCTAGTTATGCACAATTTGGTGTCGACTTATTCCCATCTGATTCATTCGGAAATCCGTTTACAATGGCTTATATTAAAACAGCTGGAGATCCAATTGCCAATATTGAAAGTGATATGGCTGCGGAACAAAGAGCTCGTGCTACTTATGAACACTTAATGGATATGACCAATGATCCTGATATTTTAGGGCCACTTTCATTCTTAAGACAAAGAGAAATTATCCATTATCAACGTTTTAAAGAATTACGTAATTATTATTTAGAAATGCAAACAAAGAACTCATAAAAAGAGTTCTTTTGTAGTTATGAATTCTCTATAAATTGTCATATATTATGATAGGGAGGGATTCTATGCGTATTATACCAGATGTCTCCCCCAAAGTATTTTCATTTAGTGCTGTCATTGTTGGTTATTTACTCATTGATGATACAACAGCCAATGAACAAAATGCTCTAGGAAACTGGCTCATGTTAACTGCACAAGTGCTTTGTACCAATGCTTACTATAAACAAGTTCAAGCAGAACGTGCACAAGGAACAAGTAATGCAACAACCCCTACTCCTTCAGAAACTGTTGCCATGTTGCAAAAAATGGTACAAGCGATGCAACATGAAATTGATGAAATCAAAAAGAGTCTATGACTCTTTTGCGTATAATAATACATCTGGTTTTTCTTTTAAAATCATGCCAATTTTAACTGCCATATCATAAAATAATCGTCGTTTGCAATTTTCAATCTGTGAATAAAAAGAAGGTGTGATAGCAAGTGCTTTTGCCATATCGTATATAGTAATACCCTTCTCTTTTCTCAAAAGTTTTACTTTTTTCATATCATACATAATATCACCCATTTCAATATATCAAATTTTAGACTATTAGTCTATAATATTTTATTAGTTTGTATGAGAAAATAAAATGGGTGATGTAAATGTCTAATAACAAAACAAACATTTATAATGTGATTGGAAAAAACATAAAAAAATACAGAAAATTAAAAGGACTAACACAAAGGGAACTAGCTGAACGTCTCTTATTAAGTGATAGCTTTATTGGAAAGTTGGAATCCATTACATATCAAACAATTTCTATTGATACATTAGAACAAATTGCTGCTGTTTTAGAAGTAAATATTAAAAATTTCTTTGATGAATAATAAAAACCAAAATTAAATATACAATTTTGGTTTTTTTACTTTTTCATGTTTTTTTTCTGCACTTACAGTATTGATATATTCGCGAATACGACTAATCGCTTCTATATCACTCAATAAATAACCTGTTGAACAAATACAACTATATGCTTCATAAAATCTCTGAATTCCTTCCATAAAAATGCTGGCTGAGATATGATTTTGTTCATATATATGTTGTAATTCTACATTTTCTAAAATACGTCTAATCATTGCTTCTTTTTTTTGTAACATTGGATACAAATAGTTTAAAATCATTAAAGCTTCTTTTTGCACTTCTTCATAAGGTATTGTATCTGGAAGCGTTATAATTTGAAATTGTTGATTCCAATTTTCACAATTTTTTAATCTTTCATCATATGCCGAAAATAATATACGGGAAAATTGATTTTTCATTTCCATATAAGCAAACATTTTTTGTTGTATCATTTCTGCATTTGCAATTGGATTATCATAATTTAAAATGACCCATTCCCATTGATAATTTTTAGGAACCATATTTAATATTTTTTCCATGATAGTACTTGTTTGATATCTTTTTTGACCTACTGGTTTATTTCCAATAATAGCCAGGTTTTGACTATGTTTGATATAATGAATCATTTTATCTAACTGAGGAATTTCTATTCCACGTTCCTTTAATTGTTTACACAAATCTAATGCTATAGTCGTCTCTAAATATGACGAAAATTGCGGTATAATTTGTGAATGTATTTCATGCATTTCTGTTAATGTAATAATTTTATTTGTATTATCTTGTTTACTATATTCTTTTAGATATGATTCTGATAGTCCAAAAATAGAACTTGTTAAAATAATATTGTGTTTTGTACTTTTTAATTTATTGATAACCTGTTGTCTCGATTCCGATGGAATCCCATTATTTGTTGTCATTTATATTCTCCTATTCTTAAAAAAGAAATATTATTTTCTACTATCATATTTCTTTCTTTCTGTAGTATTCAATATTTTTTTACGGAGTCTGAAATTTAATGGTGTAACTTCTACTAATTCATCACTATTAATATAATCTAGGCAGTACTCTAGACTCATTAATCGTGGTCTTTTTAATACTACAGTATGATCTTTTCCAGCACTTCTTGTATTCGTTAAATTTTTTCCTTTTACAACATTTACGGCAAGGTCATTATCATGACTATGCTCTCCAACAATCATACCTTCATAGACTTCTACTCCAGGCTCGATAAACATAACGCCTCTATCTTCTAATTGACCTAAGGCATATGCAGTTGATTTTCCATTTTCCATAGAAACTAAAACCCCTTGTTTTCTTTCTCCTACTTTTCCACTTGCCATTTTACGATATTCCTTAAATGTATGACTTATCATTCCATAACCTTTTGTCATAGTCATAAATTCAGTAGAAAATCCAATTAAACCACGAGAAGGAATGGTATATATTAATCTCGCTTGTCCATCTTGATTACTCATATGTTCCATTGTTCCTTCGCGATTTCCCAGAGCTTCAATCACACTTCCAACATATTCTTCTGGAACATCAATTTGTACATCCTCAAATGGTTCAGATTGTACTCCATCTATTTCTTTTATAATAACCTCAGGTTTGGATACTTGTAATTCAAACCCTTCTCTACGCATATTTTCAATTAAAATAGATAAATGTAATTCCCCACGACCAGATACAATAAAAGATTCATTATCATTTGGACGCACTCTTAATGATACATCACGTTCCGTCTCTTTTTGTAATCTCTCTTCAATTTTTCTAGCAGTTACTAATTTTCCTTCTCTTCCAACAAAAGGAGAGGTATTTACACCAAATGTCATTTGTAAAGTTGGCTCATCAATACGTAAGATAGGAAGTGCTTCTTCTTTTCCTATTTCACAAACAGTCTCCCCAACACTGATATCTGGAAGTCCTGCAATTGCGACAATATCTCCTGCATTTGCCTCTTCAATTTCAATACGTTTTAAACCAAAATATCCAAACATTTTTTGAATACGGAATTGTTTGATGCTACCATCTAAACGTACACATGACACCATTTCATTCACTTTCATCTTACCACGTTTTACAACACCAATCCCAATTCTTCCAACAAAATCATTGTAATCTAATAATGCTGGTTGAAATTGTAAAGAACCATCACTTACTCTTGGTTCGGGAATATGTTCAATAATTAAATCTAAAATTGGATCCATTGTTGGTTGTTGTGTCGCAACATCAGGATCTAAACTGGAAGTCCCCGCAATGGCAGATGCGTAAACAACTGGAAATTCCAATTGATTTTCATCAGCACCTAATTCAATAAATAAATCTAATACTTCATCTACTACTTGTAATGGACGAGCTGTTGATTTATCAATTTTATTAACAACTAAAATCGGCGTAACTCCTGCTTCTAATGCTTTTTTAAGGACAAAACGGGTTTGTGGCATAGTACCTTCATAAGCATCTACGACAAGTAAAACACCATCTACCATATTCATAATACGCTCTACTTCGCCACCAAAATCAGCGTGTCCTGGTGTATCTAATATATTAATACGATATCCTTTATAATCAATTGCTGTTGTTTTTGCTAAAATCGTAATTCCTCTTTCACGTTCGATATCATTGCTATCCATGGCTCTTTCTTCTACTTGCTCATTACTACGAAATGTTCCTGATTGCTTTAATAATTGATCAACTAATGTAGTTTTTCCGTGGTCAACATGGGCAATAATTGCGATATTTCTAATGTTTTTCATATATACACTTCCTCATAACCTCCGGTATTATAGCACAACATATTGTTTCAAGTCAATAAAAATAATACCTAGCGTTATTGTTATCTGAATTTTACTTTTTGAATTATATCTCTAGCATTCTCTATCATGATTTTTCTTGCAATTGTTTCTCCATATTGCTCTTGAATGAACTGAAAAAGAGTAGTTTTTATTGTTTCAATAGGAAATGCTTCCAAATGATGATAAGTACTATTTGGATGAAAATTCATATCATCTGTTGAAATAATGATTTTACTAACATCAAACCCAATTACATGAATAACATAGTCTAAATGTTTCATAAAAATTTTTTGTCTTTCTTTGAAATCCATTTTTTTATTATCAATTGTTATAAAATTACCATTGGTAAATAATCCTATATAACCTCCTAATTTTTTTAACTGGCACAACTGTCCATCTGTTAAATTACGTTCTCTATCGCATAAACTTCTTACATTAGAGTGTGATGCAATTAAAATAGAATTTGGTTTTCTACTCTTTTCATATACTTCTAAAATATCATAAAATGTCTGTTCATTCGCATGAGAAACATCTACTATCATTCCTAAATCGATCGCTTTTTGAATTAATTCTTGTCCTTTTTGGGTTAATCCTTCCATAGTTCGAATACCAGATCCATATTGATTTTGGTGGTTCCATACAGGTAATATTGAACGTAAGCCAATCTGATATAATTCTTCTAATTCTTCTATACTTTTTATATAATCACAACCTTCTATACTATAAATAAAATCTATATCATTAGGAATTATTTTTTTATCTTTAAGTCGATTTAAAAACTGAATACTTTTTAAAAACATCTCTTTTAAATTCTGCATTTCTTCAACTGTAATATCTAATTCTTCTTTCATTTCGCCTGGTGTCATAAAATATAGATTGATAATTCCTCCTAAGATATTCCCATTTCTATATATTTTACTTAAATCCCGTTCCATTTTTTCTATATTAGAAAATTTATTGTTCTTAATCATATTAAAATATAGAATTGTTAATAAATCATAATGCATATCATACATATAAATCACCTTCTATCATTTAGATTGACTCTTGTTTGACATCAGTATAGTTTATATGTTATTGTTTCTAACTATATACTTATTATATAATATTACTAAGGTGATAATATGAAAAAAAATATAATAATTATACTTAGTTTATTTTTCCTTTTACCTATGCATATATGTGCAGAAGAAAAAATACAAGTCACTTTAAATAAATGTGTCGATGGGGATACTGCTTGGTTTAACTTAAATGATGAAAAAATTAAAACTCGTTTTCTAGCAATTGATACACCTGAATCTACAAATAAAGTAGAAGCATATGGAAAAGAAGCGAGCGAATATACTTGTTCTTTATTAGAGAACGCAAAAAAAATTGAAATCGAATATGATGTAAACTCAGATAAAGTAGATAAATACGAGCGCCATTTAGTCTGGGTATTTGTAGATGGAAATTTACTACAAAAACAAATCATTGAAAACGGATTCGCAGAAGTTGCTTATCTATATGGAGACTATAAATATACTGAAGAATTGCAACAAGCTGAAAAGGTTGCAAAGCAAAATCATGTAGGAATGTGGAATAATGATGAAAAAAATGACTTTTATTTCTATCTTGCTCTTGCAATCATGATTATTCTTATAATATATCTACTTTTTCCAAAGAAAAGAAAAAAAATTCAAAGTAAAGTAAAATCTACCTTAAAACAAGAAATTAAAAAAAGGATATCATAAGATATCTTTTTATTATCCCATTACTTGCCCACCATTGTTATGAATAACCTGACCAGTTACATAACTAGAATCATCTGATGCTAAAAAGACAAATGTTGGTGCTAACTCATATGGCATTGCACCTCTTGCCATAGCTGCATCGGCTCCTAATGACGGGATTTTTTCTTTTACCCAACAAGCTGGTTGTAATGGTGTCCAGAAAAATCCTGGTGCAATTGCATTTACACGTATATTTTTCAAAGCAAGATTTCTTGCCAAAGAGCGTGTGAATCCAACAATTGCCCCTTTAGTTGTTACATAATCAATTAATTGTGGCTCTCCTGCAAAAGCAGTTACAGAACTTAAATTAATAATAGATGCTCCTGATTGTAAATATGGTAATACTTCTCTTGTTAGATAAAACATACCATACACATTTACTTTCATGGTACGATCAAATTGTTCATCACTAATACAAGTTAATTCATCTTGTTGGTATTGCACTCCTGCATTATTTACCAAAATATCAATTTTTCCATAGTTTCTTAAAGTTTCATTTACAATTTGTTTGCAAAAACCAATATCAGAAATATCCCCTGATAATAAGATGCATTCTCCTCCAAGTCTTTCAATATATTCTTTAGTATCATTGGCATCCCTATGCTCATTATAATAAGGTATCACTAATTTTGCTCCTTCTTTCGCAAAAGCAACTGCTGCAGCCCGTCCTAGTCCACTATCTCCTCCTGTGATAATCGCAACTTTGTCCTTGAGTTTTCCGCTTCCTATATAATTTGGATTATCAAAAATTGGTTTTGGAGTCATTAAATATTCCATACCTGGTTGTTCTGGTTGCGATTGTTCTGGTGCCATAATTTGATATTCTGTATTTTGAATTCCTGTTGGATAATAATATTCGTAATATTTATTTCCAAAATGATAGTCAAAATTCATATATTTCCTCCCATAGTACCATATGTTTCAAATGCGAAAATGCTACTCATCTATATACAAAAAGAATCTCGATTGCAAGATTCTTTCATATTACTTATATTTTATAAGGCGAGCACTATGGTCGTAACTCGGTTCTTGCCAAGCACTACTAACATACCAACACCACAAACCAGCTGAAGTATTGCTATACCTAATCCCTCCGACAACAACTATTCTATTTCCAGAATTCTTCATATATCTGTCTGTAATATATGATGTACTATCACTTTCACCTACTTCTGTTGGAAAAGATATTAATGGATTATTTGAATCATATCCTAGTTTTGTAACCCAACCCGCAACTGTTGAATTCTTATATCCAATTGATTGATAACATCCATCATATGCAGCTACTGCATATTGATTTGGATCATAACATACATATACTTGATAATCTTTGATATTGATTCCATCTACAAATTGATAAATATTTCCATAAATATCTTCCATTCCTCTATATATCATCGAATGGTGCCAATCATTATTTAAAGTGCCTGATTTCATGCCTAGTTCATTACATCCTCCACTTGTAATGATCGTAGTATTATTTGTGTTTCCTTTCCCTAGTTTTGCCTGTGAATCATAATCTGCATATTCCACTAAATATAATAATTGGATTATAAAATAATGATAATCTAATTGACTGAATTCATTTCCTAATGCCTTTGCATATTCTCTAAATTCATTTATTTTTTTATTCGCTAATGGTTGTTCCCCACTTTTACTATGAACAGCATTCTCATCTCCTGACATCGTATATCTTCCTATTGAAAATTCATCACTTTTTGTATATCCATCTATGTTTTTATTACTTATTAAAATATATTCATATCCATTCTCTTGGTATCTTCTATAATAAAATTCTGGTATTTTTGTAAATATATAATCATCAGTATATGCAAATCCATCTTCATCCCATCTTGTCTCTTTTCCTGTTGCTTTATTCCAACTGTAAGTATAAATATCACTCCATGGATAAATATCGTCAAAATCATTTTCAACACCAGTTTCTAATTCCCTTTGACTTTTAATTGCATTCGCTTCTAATCCAACACTATTATCAATTCTCTCCCACTCTGTTGATGAACTATTGATTTCTCTTTTTACTCCATAAATTTTGACATCTACTTCATCTTCTTCCATTACACATGGATTTCTATCAATGATTTTTGGTTCTTCATCTTCATATTTCTTTTCGATACAGTATTTTCCATATTTTGCTATAATACTCATATCTCCATTATTATCTATTACTAATAAGCCACTTTCTGGTTTACTTCCTTTTATACTTAATGTATCACTCGTTAAATCAATTACATTTGAAGGTTTTCCTTCCAACATTCCTTCTACTTGATATTGTTCTCCTGCTTCTAGTAATCCATTTACTGATTGAATGGCTGCTTCTTTTCTAGCTTTCTCAATTACTCCCATTATCATTGGCGTTGCAATTAATGCGATAATTGCTAATATTACGATTACCGCCAATAATTCTATTAATGTAAATCCTTTTTTCTTCATTTTCTTCATTCCTTTCACTTCTTAGACAATAAAAAAAGGGGTAGTACCCCCCCCCGTTTACAAATTGCATACATGAAATTCTATGCTTATCGCAAACTATTCTATGATTTTATTTGACATCTCAATTATAACAAAAAAGAATCTATGTTTCAAGACTATTTTTCATTCAATAAACTTTGAATCTTTTCTATACTGATTCCTACATATTTTGAAATCACATCTATCGCAACTCCATCAGAATACATTGCTTTTGCCACTTCTTTTTGTTTTTCTATCTTTCCTTCTTCTAAGCCAATACTTTTACCCTCTTTTAAACCTATATTTTTGCCTTCTTCCATTCCCTTTTCATATCCTGTTTCTTCCATATCCTCTAACTGTTGTCTATGTGCTTCTTCTATATCATAATATCCTACAAAGTTTGGATCTGTTGATAATTCTGATACTTT